>DATHAG010000166.1:0-2060 GCA_035296825.1 Gaiellaceae bacterium
TGGACGCGATCGTTCCCGACCGACCCGTTCTGCTCAGAAATCGGGATGGGCACGGCGCGTGGGTTAACTCGAAGGCGCTCGAGCTGGCGGGCATCTCACGCGAAACTGCTGATCCGCGAGACGGACGGATCGAGCGGGACGGGGTGGGCGATCCGTCCGGGACTCTTCAGGAAGGCGCAATCGGCCTGGTCGAGCGCCTCGTTCCCGAGACTTCTTCCGAGGAGTGGCAGCAGGCGATCCGCCTCGCCCAGGCGTATCTGCACACCCTCGGAATCACCGCGATCCAGGATGCAGCGGTGACGCTGGAGACGCTCGACGCCTACCGAGCGCTGGCAGATCGCGGCGAACTGACCGCCCGAGTCGAGGGCAACCTTCTCTGGACGCGGGACAAAGGGGACGAGCAAGTGGCCGACCTCGTCGACCTCCGGAGCAAGGGCACAGCCGGCCGGCTTCGCATCCGCGGCGCGAAGATCTTCCAGGACGGCGTGATGGAGAACTTCACGGCGGCCGTCCTCGAGCCCTATCTGGATGGAAACGGCGGCTCGACCGGGAGCAGGGGGCTCGGGATGCACGAGCCGGAGGAGCTCGCCCACCTGGTCACCCTCCTCGACGCCGAGGGCTTTCAGGTGCACATCCACACGATCGGCGACCGGGCCGTGCGGGAGTCACTCGATGCATTCGAGGCCGCCCGGCAGGCCAACGGCGCGCGCGACTCGCGGCACCACCTTGCGCATATCCAGCTCATCCATCCCGACGACGTCCCCCGTTTCCGAGAGCTAGGAGTGGTCGCGAACGCACAACCTCTCTGGGCGACCCTTTCGGGCTACGTCCAGGATCTGACCCTTCCCTTCATCAGCGAAGAGACGGCGCAGACGATGTATCCGTTCGGAAGCCTCTATCGTGCGGGCGCCACGATTGCGATGGGAAGCGACTGGACGGTCTCGACCGCGAACCCGCTGCCCCAGATCCAGGTCGCGGTGAACCGCGTCGATCCCGATGAAGGCGACTCGGAACCGTTTCTCCCGGACGAACGGCTCGAGCTTCCGGCCGCCCTCGCCGCGTTCACGATCGGCTCCGCCTTCGTCAATCGGCTCGAGCGCGAGACCGGCTCGATCGAGGCAGGCAAGCTCGCCGACCTCGCGCTTCTCGACCGGGACCTGTTCGCAGGAGACACGAAGGAGCTCGGCCACGCCCGCGTTGTGCTCACCCTGGTCGAGGGCGAGCCCGTCTTCAACGAAGCCGAGAGCGGCTGGTAGGGGCCGGACGCGCCGGCCCCTACTCCACCGTCAGCTAGCTAGGAGACGAATCCACGAGCTTCGAAGGCGTCGTGGACGGCCTTCGCCGCTTGGATTCCGTAGAGCTCCTTCGCGGTCGCGATCGTCGTCAACGCCGCTGCGGTGAACGACGTGTCGGGCGCGTACGAGAATTGCGCCTCGAGGATGATCGTGTCGGCTTTCACGTGGCCGAGATCCCGCCGGATGTCCCAGAGAGCGCGCGACCAGATCCGGCCGTCCGCGTGCACCTGGTTCCGCACGTCCTCGGGATAGTGCAGGTTCAGGTCGACCCGCCGCAAGCAGTGAGGGACGGTCGAGGTGTAAGAGACCGAATCCCAGTCCGCAACGCAGGGTGCGTCGGGAGTCGGCGCGACCACGTTCGAGACCGTGACGGCGAGGTAGTCGCCGAAGGCCTCTCCGATCGAGCCGGCTTCGAGACTCGAGCCGAAGCCCGGGACCTGCGCATCATGGACTGCATGGCCGTACTCGTGCAGGATCACCTCAGCGTCCTCGGCATCGTCGACGCCGCCCTTGCCGAACCGCAGCACGTCGTGCTTGTCCCAGGAGTACGAGTTGTCGGCTCCCCACGTGTTGATCCGGACATCCTGCGACTCCTTGTTGACCGGGCGGTACTCGCCTGTGCCAAAGCCGAGGCTCTGGATGTAGAGCTGGGCCTGCGTGACCCAGTAGTACGCCATGACCTGCTCGAAACGATCGTGGTTACGCCGGTAGATGAACGAGTTCGTCGACGAGAACGCCGGCTCCCCCGTCTCGCTGAGGACGTTG
>DATHAG010000167.1:0-11700 GCA_035296825.1 Gaiellaceae bacterium
GGCGCTCGGTCGAGCTCACCCGCCAGCGTCGTTGAGCCGCTGCTCCTCGCAGACCTCCCGGTCTTCCTTCGCTGGCGCGGGCCCGTGGGCAGGAGCGAGGGCGAGCGGAAGCTGATCGGGGTCGCCGACCGGCTCGTCGTCGACTCGAGCGAATGGCCTGACCTGGAGGACGAATACGTCTATCTTGCCGGACTCTTCGACGAGGTCGCAGTCTCCGACATCGCCTGGGCGAGGACGCTGCCGTGGCGGGAGGCACTGGCAGCGCTCTGGCCCGACGTCAAAGAAGTTTCGGCGCTCAGGGTCGCTGGGCCGGAAGCCGATGGGACGCTACTTGCCCGCTGGCTCTCGACTCGCCTCGGTCGCAACGTATCGCTCACGCTCGACCCGGCAGGTGAGATCGAGCTCGTGGAGGCGGACGGAGTCCCCGTGACCCCGACGCGCAGGGACAGGGAGTCGGCGAGCGACCTGCTCTCGGAGCAGCTCGATCTCTTCGGCCGCGACACCGTCTACGAGGCGGCGGTTCGGAGCCTCACCCCGGCGTCTGTCTAGCCGCTAGCCGACACTGAAGCGGCGGGGGACGATCGTGATCCTCTGCGGATCGCTCCAGGTCATTCCGTAGCGGAGCGTGCTGATGGTCGTGTCGAGGCCGCGCACACGATAGAACCAGCGACCGGGCTCAAGGTCGAGCAGCGCGGCCGTGGCCGGCGTCTTCAGGGACCCCGCGGTCTTCCACGGTGAAGCACGCAGGCTCCACTGCACTTGGTATTTTCGGGCTCCCAGAGCCGGCTTCCAGGCGACGACGACACGTCCGAAGAAGGAGGGCGTCGGCGTCGTGGCGGCGCGAAGCTCGCCGTCGGAGGCCATGCCCGAGATGAAGGGGACGCCTGATTCCCGCTCGATCACGGGCTCGCTCGTCTTGCCGAACGGCAGGACCTCGCCGGCCGCGCACATGTCCTCTGCGAACTCGACGTCGTGGTACTCGATCTTGCTAGCGGGAGTCAGGTAGGGGACTGCCGGCACCGCGGTCCAGTAATAGCGGCCATCCGGCCAGTCCATATCCCGGAAGCCTGTCTTTCGGTCGGGGGCAAGGCCCGGCCCGACGACCTCCTCCGGGTCGGTCACGACCTCCAGCTCGGTTCCGACAGCTTCTACTATCTCGCCGCCGGCGTCGTAGACGCTCGCGCCCTCCTCGGGGGCGTCTGCGAGGTACATGCTGGCGGCCGCAGCGAGCTTTCCGGGATCTGCAGGGAGGGCGAGGGGCCCGGAGAGGCGCGGCACGTAGGCGGGACTTCCGATCAGGTCGGAGACGTGCACGCGGTTCGAGCAGTCCTCGTCCGTGAAGACGTAGACGTGGAACAGGGGGCAGTCGACTCCGAGCCCAGGGCAATCGCCGTAGAGCCCGGGAGCAAGACTACGGCTGCCCGTCCAGGAGAAGGCCGGTGCGAGCTCGTGCGCCTCGTCGCTCGGGCCGCCTCCGAGGTCGGAAACGACGATGTCGCTGGCGCGGCTGCGGGAAACTGTGTCGGTGAGCGCGATCGTCGCTGCCGCGAGGGGCGGCTCGACCGTCTTGAAGAGCGTGCTCCACGGGCCGTACGAGACGACCTTGATGTTGTTCATCGGCGTGCCGAAGACTTCACGGACGGCGCGGACCCGCCACCAGATTTCGCCCTCGACGGCAGAGATGCCGTTGTCGAAGAAGCTCGGGTCGTTGTGGAAGCTGTAGTACTCGCGGAGGTCAGCGGCTGTGGTCGCCGACTTGATCTTCTTCGACGTACCGCTGCTCGGGTTGGTGATGAAGGAGACTTCGTAGGCTGTTGCGCCGGTTACCGGCGTCCAGCGGACGAGACCCGGGTGAGGGTTGACGGGGCCGGTAGAGAGGCTCGCCGGGGGCGAGGGGGAGCGGAGATTGAAGCCGTACTTGTCGCTCCAGGCGGTGACGTTGCCGCGGACCACCGCGCGTACCCGCGCGTACCAGGAGTAGCCGGGGCTCGAGACCCACGGGAGGGTCAGCGGAACCGTGGCGAGCGGCGCTTTGATCTGGTCGCTCTCCCAGACGATGCCGTTCTCCGAGAAGTTCCTGCTCGTGGAGAGCTGGAGCTCGTAGCGCCCGGCGCCGCGAACGGTGTTCCAGGCGAAGGACGGGGTCCGCGCGAAGGTGCGCGGGGTGCCGCTCGATTCGGTGGCCCGGAGCAGGAATCCGTGCAGCCCGTTGGGTGGGGGAGCGGCAGCCGCGGCAGGTGCGAGCACCAGGGCGGCTGTGAGCACGGTGAGGAGGCGAACGAGCATGGCGTCAAGGATGCTGTCGGCAGGCGCTCTCGCCCCGCCTTCCCTCGGACGAGTGAGTGCGTGTTGACTAGGAGGGCTTGGCAACGTAGCTGTGCCGCCGAGCCGCGCTCGCCCCGATGCAGCGTCCTCAGTCGCTTGGATAGCGCTGCTATCGGCGCTCCCTCCGTCCTGACTCTGGGAGCGAGCGACGTTCCACCGATCCCTCCTGGACCTAGATCAGCTGGCGGTACGCGATCGCGACGATGAGCGACCCGGCGAAGAGGACGAGAACGAGCGCCAGCAAGAGGAAGCCGAGACGGTTGTTCTTGCGGGCAAGGTCCGGGTCCACGATTAGCCCAGCACGATCGGGTCGACTGCGAGCGCGACGAAGAGAAGCGCGAGGTAGGCCAGCGAGTACGTGAAGAGCCGGCGCGCGCGGGCAGGCGTTATCTCGCGGAGAAGCTCGACGGCGAGGAGCAGGAAGAGGCCCCCCAGGAGGAGTGCCGAGCCGAGGTAGAGCCACCCGACCGTGTTCGCGAGGAACGGCAGGAGCGTCACGCCGATCATAAGGAGCGTGTAGCGGACGATCGAGCGCGCGGTCTCAGGCTCACCCTTGACGACCGGCAGCATCGGGACGCGGGCTGCCGCGTATTCACGTCGGATCAGAAGCGCCAGGGCCCAGAAGTGCGGCGGTGTCCAGAAGAAGACGATCAGGAACAGCAGGAGCGCCGGCAGGGTCAGGTTTCCCGTCGCAGCTGCCCAACCGACCACCGGCGGGACAGCGCCTGCCGCTCCGCCGATGACGATGTTTTGCGGCGTCGAGCGCTTCAGCCACCGCGTGTAGACGAGGACATAGAAGAGGTTGCCGAAGACTGCGAGCAGCGCGGCCAGGATGTTCGCGAAGCTTGCGAGAACGACGAACGAGAGCGCGGACAGCGCCAGGCCGAACTCGAGCGCACGGGCAGGCGGTATCCGTCCCGCCGCCACCGGCCTCCCCCGGGTCCGCTTGCCCATCAGGCGGTCGATGTCCCGGTCGAGGACGTGGTTCAGAGCTGAGGCGCCGCCGCAGGCGAGGGCCAGCCCGCCGAGGGTCGCGGCCAGAAGGCCGGCCGGCGGGACGCCTCCGGCGCCCACCAGCATTCCCCCGGCTGCGGTTAGGAGGAGGAGGCTCATGATGCGAGGCTTGGTAAGGGTCACGTAGTCCCGCCAGGATCCGCGCGGAACCGCTGCGCCGCCACGGAAGCAGGCGGCTGCGACAATCGCGGCGATCGCAAGTGAGACGGCACCCAGCCCAACGTGGAACGCACGGGCCCACGCGGAGTCGGTCAGCGCCAGCAGGCCGCCCAACCCGATCTGGACGATGAACACTCCGAGGGCCAGGGCCGCGGCAATCCCGAGCCCGCGCCGCTCCGGATGTCCGAAGCGGGCGGAGAGAGCCACGCCGCCGAGGAGAGCAAGTGCGACCAGTGCGGCGGCGTCGTGCGGCAGCGCATGCTCCCCGGTGGCCACGACGAGGGCCACGGCGGCCACAGCGCCGAGCGACAGAAGCCGGAGCCAGGGCCCAGGGGTGGGGCTTGGGCTCACAGGGGACGTTCCCGGAGTCGGAGGCGCAGGTCGCGCAGGGGTCGGTGGCTAGACACGTAGGGCACCCGGTCGAAGTTGTGTGGAGGTGGCGGTGAGGTCGTGTACCACTCGAGCGTATCGGCCCGCCACGGGTCCGATCCGACCCGGGTCCCACTGCGCCAGCTCTTGACCATGTTCGCGATGAAGATCAGGAGCCCGATCGTCATCACGAGCGTCCCGACGGAAGAGATCAGGTTGTAGAGCTCGAAGAGCCCGCCGCGATCGTAGGTGTAAACCCGCCTGTTCATGCCCATGAGGCCGAGAAAGTGCTGGGGCAGGAAGGCCATGTTGAAGCCGATCAGGATCAGCCAGAAATGCGCTTTCCCGAGCCGCTCGTCGTACATACGCCCCGTGATCTTCGGGAACCAGTAGTACGTCCCCGCGAAGACTCCGAAGACGGTCCCTCCGAACAGGACGTAGTGGAGGTGCGCGACGAGGAAGTAGGAGTCCTGGGCCTGATAGTCGATCGGGTACGCGGCCAGCATGATTCCGGAGAGGCCTCCGATCGTGAAGAGACCGATAAACCCGAGGCAGAAGAGGAGCGGCGTCCGCAAGTCGAGATGGCCTCGCCAGAGGGTTGCCAGCCAGTTGAAGAGCTTGATCGAGGTCGGAACAGCGACGGAGAACGACGAGATGAGGAAGAACGCCTGCAGCCAGACCGGCAGGCCGACCGTGAACATGTGGTGCGCCCAGACAAGCATGCTCGCGAAGGCGATGCCGATCGTCGAGAACGCCACCGCCTTGTAGCCGAAGATCGGCTTGCGCGAGAACACCGGGATGATCTCCGAGAGCATCCCCATCGCGGGCAAGACCATGATGTAGACCTCGGGGTGGCCGAAGAACCAGAACATGTGCTGCCAGAGGATCTGGCTGCCGCCTTCCGCCGGCTCGAAGAACGACGTGCCCGCTTGCCGGTCGAGCAGGAGGAGCGTCGCGGCGGCGCTGATCGTCGGCAGGGCGAGGACGAGAAGCACGGAGTAGGCCTCGATCGTCCAGACGAAGATCGGGATTCGCATCCAGCTCATCCCCCGCGTCCGCATGTTGTGGATCGTGACAAGGAAGTTGATCGCGCCGGCGATGGAGCCGAGCGACGTGAGGTGGATGCCGAGGATCCACAGGTCCTGGCCGATGTTGGGGCTGTAGTTGTCTCCCGAGAGCGGCGTGTAGCCGGTCCAGCCCGAGTTGGCGGCGCCTCCCTCGGTGACGAAGCTCGCAAGGACAACGAGGCCGCCGAGGAAGAAGAGCCAGTAGGAGAGCGCGTTCAGCCGCGGGAACGCCACGCCGTTCGCACCGATCATGAGCGGGACCAGGTAGTTGCCGAAGCCAGCGAGCAGGGGCACGACGAAAAGGAAGATCATCGTCGTCCCGTGGATGGTGAAGAGCTGGTTGTAGCCGTCTTTCTCGACCAGGTGCTGATCCGCCTGCGCGAGCTGGGCACGCATGAGGATCGCCATCACGCCGCCCGCGAAGAAGAAGAGGTAGGCGGTGACGATGTAGAGGATCCCGATCCGCTTGTGGTCGACGGTCGTCAACCAACTGGTGACCGCGCCCTGCTTCCAGGTCGGGGCGATGCTCTCGGTCCTAACCGCCACTCTGGCCTCCCTGGGCCGGCGAGGTCGAGAGACGCTGGTTCGACTTCACATAGGCGATGAGGGCGTCGAACTGGCGATCCGACCAGCCGGCTCCCACCGGTGGCATGAAGCTGTCGAGGGTCGCTTCGTTCTGACCGTTCAGGAGCAGCCGCTTCAACCCGCTGCGGTTGAGGAGGGTGCCGTTGCCCTGGATGGACGGGCCGATGTCGCCGGAGCCGTCGAGCCCGTGACACTTGGCGCAGGCCGCGGCCCATTCCTGCTCGCCGAGCGCGACCAGGGCCTCCTCGGAGTCGTCAGGGGCGTTGTCCTCGAGCCAGGTTTGGTACTCGTCCTCCGAGACGACACGGACGATCGTGTCCATGACCGCGTGCTGGATTCCACAGAACTCGGCGCACTTCCCGTTCTCGTAGGTGCCCGTCCGGCGAGGCTCGAAGTCGAGCGTGTTCGAATGGCCCGGGATCGCATCGAGCTTGCCGGTCAGCTCGGGTACCCACCAGCTGTGGTTCACGTCTTTCGAGTGGAGCTCGAGCGAGGCCGTTTTCCCGACGGGGAGGTACAGCATGTCGAAGGAGATCGCCCCGTTTGGATACGTGTACTGCCAGTAGAACTGATGGCCGTCGACCCGGATCTCGGTCGCGTCACTCGCCTCCTGCCCGCTGGCGTTCGCAAGCACGTCGGGTGTCTTCACGATCGTGAAGACTGCGAGGGCCGCGAGTGCCAGGGCGGGAATCGCGGTCCACAGAACCTCGAGCCGCGTGTTTCCGTGGATCTGAGGCCCCTCGACGTCCTCGGCGGTGTCCCGCCGGCGGCGGAAGCGGATGATGAAGAGGATGAGGGCGGTCTCGATCACCAGGAACACGACCGCGCACGCCGCGGTCACGACCCAGTAGATGAACCGAATCGTGTCGCCGCTCTCGGTCGCGGAATCCGGAGGGGCGAGGCCTCCGTTCCCAGCGAAAGCCGCTGCCGGCCATACCAGCACGAGACAAACTAGGGCGAGCAGTGCTCCGCGCTTCCGACCCAAGGCGCCAGGATTCTATGGGCAGCCTCGAGACCCGGCCACATAGAGGCGATTCACTCGAAGGAGGGATTCAGGACTGGCGCTCATGTGGTTGAGTGGAGCTGAGGGTGAGTACGTCTTTTGGGCGTTGGCGAGAGAGACGGTGCTCAGCGCGAGGGGAGCAAGAGCAGTCTAGGCTTCGGCTCTGCGGTGGCTGAAGCCTGGACTGTTCCACTGCCCGACTACGTCCCAGAGCCTCTCCAGGTGTACGTAAACGGCGTGCAGCAGACGCCCGGGACCGATTACGTCGTGCGCGGGCGCTTGCTGGAGTTTACGAAGCCGCTTGCTCAGGAAGGCCGGCTGGGCTTCATCCGCTGGGCCAGCATCTTCCTCGGGATCGCGGGTACCTACCGGAAGCACGACTCGGTCGACGTTATCTATGAGGCGGGCGGCCGGAGGCAGGTCGCAGCCGGGCTGCCGGTCGTTCCTCCGGCAGGCCTTAGCTGACGGGCAGCACGAGCTCGAAGCGGGCCCCGCTCGGGGTTGCCGCTTCGTAGAGGAGATCGCCTCCGTGCGAACGTGCATACGACTGCGCGATCGAGAGCCCGAGCCCGGATCCAATGGGCCCGTGGGTGGCGGGATGGCCGCGCGCGAAGCGCTCGAAGAGATGTGGGACGAACTCGCCCGCAACTCCCTCCCCGCGGTCCTCGACGGCCAGGCGGAAGTGCCGGTCGGTTTGCCGGGCGTCCACGGAGACCGGAGGTTTCCCATACCGCAGCGCGTTCGTCAGCAGGTTGGAGACGATCCGGTCGAAGGCCTCGGGATCGGCGACCGTCTCGAGTGACGGATCGATGCGGAGGTCGATCTCGGAGGCGTGATCGCCCGCCAGCATCAGCACGAGCTCCTCGACGCGTCGCCGCACCGGGAAGTTGATCACCGAGATCGAAATCGCGTTCGCCTCGAGGCGCGAGAGGTCGAGAAGTTGGTCGACCAGGCGCTGAAGCCGGTCGGTCTGCTGGTAGAGCGTGGTGCGGAGATGGTGGAGCTGCTCCGCGTCGAGAAGGTCTCCGCGGAGGTGGAGCGTCGAAGCGATGCCGTGCACGACCGCCGCCGGGGTCCTAAGCTCGTGGGACGCGAGCGCGATGAAGTGCTGGGCGACCTCGTTGACGTTCTCGAACTCGGACGACTCGATTGCCCGGTGCAGGAGCACGCCGCCGAACGCGCCGATCGTCGTCATGAGATTGAGGGCGTTCTCGTCCAGCTCGAACGTTCGTCCGCCCCGGTCGGCGGCGAGGAAGCCCAGACAGCGTCCCTCGGCGAGGAGGGGCACGGCCAGGATCGTCACGACATCGAACTGCTCCGACAGAGCAGAGGAGAGGCCTCCGGGGTCACGGGCATCTGCGAGGACTGCCTCACCCAGCTCGAGGGCCCGCTGTAGGAGCGGCTGCTCGTCGAGTCTGACTGTAGGGACTTCATCCTTGGGGACGCCATGGGAGACAACCGGAGTGATCTCCCCGGTCTTAGGATCGAAGCGGCCGACCCCGCAGCGCTCGAAGCCGAGGCTGTCGACCACCGACACGCAGACACGCTCGAGGAGCTCGTCCACGCCGATCCGTCCCTGGGCGGCGCCCCGCGCGAGCTCGTATAAAGCGCGTAGCTCGGGCGTCAGCTCGCGCACGGGTGGCAGATTAGCGCCGGTTCCGGCCGGGCGAGGTGAATGTTCTGGCACAAAGAGTTTTCCTTACGCGACGAGTGCCCGGTTCGGTGCAATCCGAACTGGATCGTTTTTTCGAGCTCCGCATCCACGACTCGGAGCGTCCGCCGGACCGCTCTGAGCTCCTGGCGGGTGCGAGAGGCTGCTCGGGCCTCCTGACGATGTTGAGCGACCAGGTCGACGAGGAGCTGCTCACCGCCGCGGGCGAGGGTGTCCGGATCGTCGCGAACTACGCCGTCGGCTACGACAACGTGGACGTGGACGCTGCCACGCGGCGTGGGATTTTCGTTGCGAACACGCCGGGCGTGCTCACCGAGGCAACGGCCGAGCTCACGGTCGCGCTCATGCTCGATCTCTCCCGGCGCGTCTGTGAGGGAGACAGGTTCCTGCGCTCCAGTGAGGAGTGGAACTGGGCCCCCACCTTCATGCTGGGCCCGACGCTTCGCGGACGGACACTGGGAATCGTCGGGCTCGGGCGGATCGGCTCCGAGGTCGGCCGCCTCGGCAGGGAGCTCGGGATGCGCGTCGTCTACACGACGCCCGGCGGGCCGCGCCCCTCCCCGTACGAATGGCTGCCGCTCGCGGAGCTCTTGGACTGCGCTGATGTCGTCAGCCTTCACTGCCCGCTCCTTCCCGAGACTCGGCATCTGATCGGACGGGAGGAGCTTCGCTCCATGCGACGAGAGGCCTTCCTGGTCAACACGGCCCGCGGGCCGGTCGTGGACGAGGACGCTCTGGTCGAGGGGCTCGCCGCAGGGGAGATCGCCGGCGCCGCGCTCGATGTCTTCGAGCACGAGCCGGCAGTGCACGAGGGGCTCCTCGGCCTCGACAACGTCGTGCTGACACCGCACCTCGGGAGCGCGACCCAAGACACGCGGACGGCCATGGGCATGCTCTGCGTCTCCGCCCTGAAGAGCGTCCTCCTCGAGGGCCGGGTTCCCGAGAACGTCGTGAACCGACAAGCAGTGTCCTCGCTATCCTGAATCAACGTGGGGTTCGAGCAGCTTGAAGACCTCAACTCGGGTTTCGTCCGGGAGCTCTTCTTCCAGTATCTGAATTCGCCGGAGTCGGTCGATCCGGCTTGGCGTGCCCTCTTTGCAGCAGCTCCGCCCGACCTGCTCGAGGCCGATCCGCTCGTCCAGCGCCTCCGCGAGCTCTACCCGGTGCCCGGGGACGGCGGCAACGGCGCCGCGACCGCAGACGGCATCGGGACCGAGACACGCGTCGATGAGACGCTCCTGGGCGCCGTGGCGGCTGCCATGGCGCTCGTGAAGGCACATCGGATGCATGGCCACAACGCCGCCCGCCTCGACCCCCTCGGAAGCGAGCCGCCCGGAGACCCGGCGCTCGACCCGGAGCGACTGCAGCCGAAGCTGACGCCGGAGCTTCAGGCAAAAGTGCCGGCAAAGGTTCTGCGCCTCTACGTTCCTGGCGACACGCTCGCCGAGGCGCTTCCCCGCCTGCGCGAGACCTATTGCGGGACGATGGCCTACGAGATCGAGCACATCTCGAGCCACGAGCAACGGGTGTGGCTTCGTCGGGCGATCGAATCGAGCCGCTATCGCCAGGAGTTCTCAACTGACGAGAAGAAGCTCCTGCTGACAAGGCTTTCCGAGGTCGAGGGTTTCGAGCGCTATCTTCGGCGGGCGTACCTGGGGCAGAAGCAGTTCTCGATCGAGGGCCTGGATGCAATGGTCCCGATGCTGGACGAGGCGATCGAGCTGTCCGCTGCGGACGGCGCCCGGAAGGTCTTCCTCGGCATGGCGCATCGCGGCCGCCTGAATGTAATCGCGCACACGGTCGGGCGTCCCTACGACGTGATCCTCCGCGAGTTCGAGGGTGAGCGGCAGCTCGAGGCGGTGGCCTCGGACCCGGAGGGCGGGACGGGCGATGTCAAGTACCACTATGGATCGCGCGGGAAGCGAAAGACGTTGAGTGGCGACGTGGAGGTAGAGCTCGCCTCGAATCCGAGCCACCTCGAGTTTGTCGATCCCGTGGTCGAGGGGTCGACGAGGGCCGCCCAGACCGACCACGAGTCTCCCAAGGGGCCGCACGACCCCAGCGTGGCGCTCGCGGTGCTGATCCATGGCGACGCTGCCTTCCCGGGCGAGGGCGTCGTCGCGGAGACGCTGAACCTCGAGTCGCTGGAGGGGTATGCGACTGGCGGCACGCTCCATTTGATCGCGAACAACCAGCTCGGGTTCACGACCGACCCGTCCGAGGGGCGCTCGACCCGGTACTCGAGCGACCTCGCCAAGGGCTTCGACATTCCGATCGTTCACGTGAACGCCGACGACGCGGAGGGCTCCGTGTACGCAATCAGGCTCGCCATGGCCTTCCGCGCGGAGTTCGGCCACGACATCGTCGTCGACCTCGTCGGCTACCGGCGTTTCGGGCACAACGAAGGTGACGAGCCCGCCTACACCCAGCCGCTCATGTACGAGAAGATCGAGAGCCATCCGACCGTGCGCGAGCAGTACGCGGCCGCGCTGGTCGAGGCCGGGGTCGTGACCCAGGCGGAGGCCGACGGCCTCGTCGAGGAGGTCCAGGCCAGGATGAAGGCCGCGCACGAGCAGCTGCGGGAAACGCTCGAGTCAGGCGGCGGCGTGCCGCCGAAGGAGCGGCGTCCGGGCCGAGTCGGCAGCGAACAGCCCGAGACGCGGGTTCCCCGAGAGACGCTCGAGGTGCTGAACCGCGAGCTCCTCGCCGTCCCGGACGGCTTTACCGTTCACCCCAAGCTCGCAAAGCAGCTCGAGCGGCGGCTCGAGACGCTGGGCGACGAGGGCGGGATCGACTGGGCGCAGGCCGAGGCGTTCGCGATCGGGTCCCTGGCCCGCGAGGGGATCCCGGTGCGGCTGACGGGCCAGGACACAGAGCGGGGCACCTTCGCGCACCGCCACCTCGTGCTGCACGACGTGAAGACCGGTGAGACATGGACGCCGATCCAGCATCTCTCTGGCGCGGAAGCTCCGATCGAGATCTACAACTCGCCGCTGTCCGAGGTAGGCGCGCTCGGGTTCGAGTACGGCTACGCGGTCGCGACGCGCAATGCCCTCGTCCTGTGGGAGGCGCAGTTCGGCGACTTCGTTAATGCGGCGCAGGTGATCGTCGACCAGTTCGTCGTCTCGGGGCTTTCCAAATGGGGCCAGACGTCACGGCTCACGCTGCTTCTCCCGCACGGCTACGAAGGAAATGGGCCCGAGCACTCGAGTGCCCGCCTCGAGCGCTTCATGCAGATGGCGGCGCAGGAGAACATCCGGATCGTCAACGCCACGACGGCTGCGCAGTACTTCCACGTCCTTCGCCGCCAGGCGCTACATCCCAAGGCCCGGCCGCTCATCCTCTTCACGCCGAAGAGCCTGCTTCGGCTGAAGCAGTCGTCCTCACGGGCTGTCGACCTCACCGAGGGGTCCTTCCAGCCTCTCCTGGACGATCCGCGGCTGGACGAAGAGGCGCGCCGTCAGACCCAACGCCTCGTTTTCTGCACCGGAAAGATCTTCTACGAC
>DATHAG010000168.1:0-3824 GCA_035296825.1 Gaiellaceae bacterium
AGGAGGAGGATTAATGACCGTCCTGCAAGGTGCGCTTCACCGCGAGCTGATCGGGTTGGGTGGCGTCGTCGAGCGAAACGCCTATCTCGTCAAGCGCTATGTCTGGTGGGAGATCGCTTGGTTCGTCTGGTCGGTCGCGAATACGCTCACGATCGTCTTCATCGCCAAGGGGATCGAGGCGGCCGCGCTCGCCGATCGCGTAGGCATCCTCGACGAGGGGCGGCTGGTGTGCCTTGCGACTGTCCCCGTGCTTCTGGCCACGTACGAGGCCGAGACGCTCGAGCAGGCGTTCTTCGCCGCTACGGGCCGCCCATTCGAGGAGGAGCAAGAAGAGGAGGAGGAGGATTAATGACCGTCCTGCAAGGTGCGCTTCACCGCGAGCTGATCGGGTTGGGTGGCGTCGTCGAGCGAAACGCCTATCTCGTCAAGCGCTATGTCTGGTGGGAGATCGCCTGGTTCGTCTGGTCGGTCGCGAATACGCTCACGATCGTCTTCATCGCCAAGGGGATCGAGGCGGCCGGGGGCCAACTGGATGTGAACCGCCAGACCGTCATCCTCCTGATCGGTGCCGTCATCTGGGCGTACCTGTCAGCGGTCTTCGAGATCCTGACCGAGACGGTCGCGTGGGAGCGCTGGGAGGGGACGATCGAATACACGTTCATGGCCCCGCTGGCGCGGCCGACGCATCTCTTCGGGATGGGCATCTTCGCCGTCCTCTACGGGCTCTTCCGAACCCTGCTCCTCTTCGGGCTCGTCGCCCTTTTCTTCGATCTGAGCTTCCCGGGAGCGAACTTCACGGGCGCGTTTCTCATTTTGCTCGTCGCGTCGATCTCGTTCATCGGGATCGGCATGATGACGGCTGTCCTGCCTCTCATCTCGCCCGAGAAGGGGACACAACTCGGCTTCATCGCGCAGGGAACCCTGCTCGTCGTGTCCGGGGTCTACTACAGCGTCGACATCCTCCCCGGCTGGATGCAGGCCCTCTCGACCCTCTCGCCCGCGACGTATGCGCTCGAGGGGATCCGCGCCGCCATCCTGGATGGGGCCAGCGTGTCCGACTTGTGGGGCGACCTCTGGCCGCTGCTCGTGATCGGGGCTGCATCGATCCCGCTCGGTCTCTACGTCTTCCACCGCGGCGAGGTGTACGCCAAGCGCCACGGAAAGCTCAAGCGTTCAGGCTGATCGTCGGCGCGCCAATTTCCGTGCTCGGATTGCGCGCGGGCCCTCCGCCGAGTACGATCTGGAGGTCGAGGCGACGTTGCCTCGGGCTTCCGCGCCCGGGGCTCTTTTCATTTAAGGAGGCATGAATGGCGACAGTAGAACGGGAGGATCGAGCGACCAGCGAGCCCGTCAAGCGGCGGGAGATCGTGGAGCGGGTTGCGAAGGAGGACATCAAATTCGTGCTCCTCTGGTTCACGGACATCGAGGGGCACCTGAAGAGCTTCGCGATCACCCCGAGCGAGCTCGAGGGCGCGCTCGACGACGGGATGGGATTCGACGGCTCGTCGATCTCCGGCTTTAACGCGATCGAGGAGTCCGACATGGTCGCGATTCCCGATCCGGAGACCTTCCAGATGATGCCGTGGCGCTCCGGCGAGTCCAAGGTCGCCCGGATGATCTGCGACGTCGTCACGCCCGAGGGGGAGCCGTACGAGGGCGACCCGCGCCACGTGCTGCGGCGCGCTCTCGCGCGAATGCGCGAGCTCGGCTTCGACACCTTCAACGTCGGCCCCGAGCTCGAGTACTTCCTCTTCGAGGACAACGGATCCGACCCCCAGGCCCTCGACGAGGGCGGCTACTTCTCGATGACGACGCTCGACGCGGCGTCCGAGCTCCGCAAGGAGACGATCCTCGCGCTCGAGTCGATGGGGATTCCGGTCGAGTACGCCCACCACGAGGTTGGGCCCTCGCAGCATGAGATCGACATCCGCTACCAGCCCGCCCTGGACATGGCGGATCACACGCTCACGTACCGCCTCGTCGTCAAGGAGATGGCGCAGAAGTACGGCGTCCACGCCACGTTCATGCCGAAGCCGCTCTTCGGCGAGAACGGCTCCGGCATGCACACGCATCAGTCGCTCTTCACGGGCGGCAACAATGCGTTCTTCGACGCCGAGGACGAGTGGCACCTGTCGGAGGTCGGCAAAGCCTTCATCGCCGGCCAGCTCCGTCATGCGCGCGAGATCTCAGCGGTATTCGCGCAGTGGGTGAACTCCTACAAGCGTCTCGTGCCCGGCTACGAAGCGCCCGTCTACTGCGCGTGGTCGCGGCGAAATCGCTCCGCGCTGATCCGGATTCCGCTCTACCACCCCGGGAAGGAGCAGGCGACCCGGGCGGAGATCCGCTGCCCCGATCCCGCCTGCAACCCTTACTTGACCTTCGCGACCCTCCTGCATGCGGGCCTCGAGGGGATCGCGAAGGGCTACGACCTCCCGGCTCCGATGGAGCAGAACCTCTACCACCTGACGGCCGAGCAGCGGCGCGAGCGCGGCATCGTCGCGCTGCCGGAGACGCTCGGCGAGGCGATCGGTGAGCTGGCCGAGTCCGACCTCGCGCGCAAGGCGCTCGGCCCCCACGTCTTCTCGCGGTACGTCGAGCTGAAGCGCAAGGAATGGGACGACTACCGGGTGCAGCTTACCCCCTGGGAACTCGAGAAGTACCTGCCGGTCTTGTGAACCGGAAGCTCTCGGCCCCGAGAGCTCCGGCGCTGATGGCGCGTGCGGGGCACTCGGCTTCAAGACGACTCGGCTCTACATCGACCTGGCCGGCGAGACGTTCCGGGCGGAGGCCGTGCTGCTCGAGCAGCGGCTATTCAGAGCCGAGGGGGTACCAAACCGCGGTACCAAATCCGACTGGCCGTTGCCGCAGTAGAGAACGAAAGCCCGCCTGAGCGGGGCTTTCTCGTAAAGCGCGGCCGGTGAGAGGCCCACGCGGGCTGCCATCCCGCTCGAGGAGGAACTCGACGACCTCCTCGGTCTGGGCGCTGACGACGCCGTTTCGTTCTCGGCTGCTCCTTATTCCACCGGGCTGGTAGACGTGTTGGAGACCGGGCCGGGCGTGCTCGCCTCATCCGTCAGGTGCCAACCGCGCTCCTGAACTACGGAGATGAGCTGCTCCCACAGGTCGGTGACGATCTCCGGTTCGGCCTGGGCATTGCGAGTGGCATCGCGAGTGTCCGGATCAACCTTGACAGCTGCGACGGCCTGCTGCGCCCGATTGTAAATATCGATGCCGGCGAGGACCTGCGAGATCGCTTCCGCCAACTGCGCCCCGGCCTCCTCGCGAGCCTGAATAACATGCTCGTACTCAATCTTGGCGATCTCGGTCCGCTTCGCCGTGAGGAGGCCCTCGAAGTCCGAGATCTCGCGACGCATGAGTGCGAGCTTTCCGCTCAGCTCGTGTACCTGCCCCTCGAGCTCGCTGAAGGCCACCTCCTCTTCTTTCTCGCGGGCGCGCAGTGCGGCCAGCTGCTGTTCGAGCTGCTGAAGCTCTTCCGAAATCTCTTGACTAGTCACGGCGGGCTCCGAGGAAGGGTGTTGGCTGTTCAGATGAGAGACAGTAATACTCTTTGATTGCCGCGGGTAAACCTCGTGGCGCCCCGCGCGTCCGGATCTTACGCTCGGAAGCTCCGCCAACTGGCCGCCGTCGGGATGTGACGAGGTAGACGTCCTCTACGAGAGCCTCCGACACGAGGAGAAGCTAGCGCACGCCATGCACGCCACTAGGTCCCCCACTCGATCCCCGCCTCAGAGTCGAGGCTCCGTCGGTTGCATCGGCGGGCTCAGCCGACCGCGTAGAGGGGGCATTGCCCCTACTTGCGCGGG
>DATHAG010000169.1:0-9176 GCA_035296825.1 Gaiellaceae bacterium
TTCTTCGAGGTCTCGTCGTCGGCGTCGTAGACGTTGGTGTTGCAGATGTCGCCCGCGAAGAGCGAGCCCGTCTCGCGCGCGACCTCCTTCGCGAGCGCGAGCGCCTGGCGGTTCATCGGCTCGAGCAGGTCTTCCTTCCCGAGGATCCGCAGCTTCTCCCGGTGTGCGTAGTAGGTGAACGCCTCGACGACGTCCGAGCCTGCATGGACGAACTCCCGGTGGAGACCCTTGACGAGGTCGGGATGGTCGAGCACGACCTCGGGAACGAACGCTCCGGCCTGCAGATAGCCGCGGCGCTCGAATTCGAACAAGTAGCCCTCGGCGCAGATGACGGCGCCCTGGTCGAGGCGCTCCAGGAGTCCGGATCCCCGGGTCGAGCCGCTCTCAGTCATCCTCGGCCACGATACAAGCCGCGCGCCGGGTCGAAGGGGAGAAGTTCGGGCGCGCCGCGCCCTTCCAGCACGAGAGGCGCGAGCAGGGCGGCCGTGGCCGGGGCGAGCGTGACGCCTAGCATGCCGTGGCCGGTGGCGACGTAGGCGTTGTCGAGCGCGGGTGCGCGCCCGATCAGCGGAAGCCCGTCGGCTGTCATCGGCCGGAGCCCCGCCCACTCGAGAAGCGCCGGCTGCGCGCCAGGACGCCAGTCCTCGAAATACGGATCGACGGTCGACAGCATCCCCGCCAGCCGACGCCGGTCGACCCGGTCGCTCGAGGAGCCGAGCTCGAAGACGCCCGCGATCCGGACCGTGTCGTCGTAGGAACTGATGCCGATCTTCGCCTCGGCGAGGTAGAGGGCGTGACGCGGGCGGGTGTCACCGCCCGCAAACGTGACGCTGTAGCCTCGCGCGCCGACAAGCGGCATGCGAACGCCGAGCCGCGCCAGGAGAGAGCTCGATGTGGCTCCGGCAGCGACAACGACACGGTCGGCCTCCACTGGACCGGCGCCCGTCGTGATGTGGATGCCCCCATTCGCGGCCGCAATATCGAGGACCTCGATCTCCTCTCGTAGCTCGACGCCGTGTGCCTGAAGGTGAGCGGAGAGGCCGTTGGTGAGGCTCTCGGGCCGAACGTAGCGGTCGATGACGGCGCGCACCCCTCCGGCCAGGCCTCCTGCGGCCAACTCGGGCTCGAGCGCGCGCGCATCGTCCGGCCCTAGCTCGACCGTCTCGCCCGCGAAGCCGATCGACCGAAGCTGCCGGAAGACGTGGGTGTACGAGGCGAGACCGGCTGGGGTCGTCGCAACGAGCAGGAGCCCTGAGCGGTGCATTTCGAACCGGATGCCCCCATCCGCATAGACGTCGAAGAGCTCGAGGGTGCGCGCGTTCAGCGCGAGAAGGGCCCGCACTCCCTGTTCCCACCGCTCGCGTGTCGCGCTGCGACGGAAGCCGAGGAGCCAGCGCAGGAAGGTCGGGTCGAGGCTCGGGTGGATGACGAGCGGCCCCCCGCCCCGGAGCATTCCCCGCAGTCCCTCGCCGATGATGCCGGGCGCCGGGAGTGGATAGGTGAAGCTTGGGCACACCCAGCCCGTGTTTCCACGCGAGGCGCCCTGGCCCAGGCGTCCACGCTCGAGCACGCAGACATCCGCTCCGGCGCGGCTGAGCTCGTACGCGCAGCAGAGCCCAACCACGCCCGAGCCGATCACCACGACCTTCACGGCCCCACCGTATCCCGCTCCGCCGGCCCGCTGTCCGGGCACGGCACGTCTGCGCCTTACCGCTCAGAGCTCGCGGGCGAACTCCCGGTTCGACTCCTTGAGGCGCTCGTCGCTTCCGTAGTACGCATGCTTCGACATGTCCGGGCTGTACCGGCTCGCGGGTGGGGTGCGGCCGAGCGCCTCGGCGAGGCTGCGCGTGTAGTGCGGCGCGTTCCCGCAGCAGACGCCCAGGTAGCGGACTCCGAGCTCAAACGCCGCCCGCCCGAACTCCGCGATGTCGTAGCGGTTGCATGCGAGTGGCTCGAGCGCTGTGGGGAACGGTCGGCCGTCGGGTAGGTCCTGAGCACCTGGGTCCCGAAGGGCCTGGAATGTCGGCTCCTCCTCGTGCGTCCGGTATGGGACCGGCAGGGCCGCGATGTGCCCGTCGACGGCGGCCCGGATCGGCCCGAGTAGAGAAAGCATGGTGTTTGGGCCTCTGATGCAGTTGACGCCGACGACATCCGCGCCCGCGTCCTCCAGGCGCTTGCACGCTTCTGCGATCGTCCAGCCGTCACGAGTTACCGGATCACGGTGCACCGCCATCGTGACGACAGCCGGCAGTCCGGCGGCCTTGATCGTCTCCAGCGCAAGCAGGGCTTCTCCGACGTGCGAGATCGTTTCGGCGATCACGAAGTCGACGTTGGCCTCGACGATCCACCCGATCTGCTCCTCGAACATCATCCGCACCGCGCGGATCGAGTCTTCGTCGTCAGGCTCGAAGATGTTCGTGTTGCAGATGTCGCCGGCGACGAGGGTTCCTGTCTCGTCGGCGACCTGCTTCGCGAGTGCGAGCGCCTGCCGGTTCAGGGGCTCGAGGAGCTCCTCCTTGCCGATGATCCGCAGCTTCTCGCGGTGGCCGTAGTACGTGAACGCCTCGACGACGTCCGAGCCGGCATGGACGAACTCGCGGTGGAGCTGAGCGACCAGGTCCGGGTGCTCGAGGACGACCTCCGGGACGAATGCGCCGGCCTGGAGGTATCCGCGTCGCTCGAACTCGAAGAGGTACCCCTCGGCGCAGATGACCGGGCCCTGCTCGAGTCGCTCGAGGAGACCGGGTCCAGCGGCAGGGCGATCTGCAGCCATGGAACTACGATAACGCTCGGCGTTGGTTGGCCGAGCCAGTGGCCTTCCTAGGCGGGCGGCAGTCGCTCTACGACCGCGAAGCCGAGCTGCTCGTAGAGTAGGTGTGCGCCGGAGGGGTTGTCTGACGCGACCTTCAGGTCGACCGCCGGCGCACCCCGACGCCGGAACTCGCCTAGAACGTGGTGGACGAGTGCGGATCCCAGCCCGCGCCCGCGCCACGACTCGTGAACCACGAGATCCTTGAGGAACGCGCTCGTCCAGCAAAGTGCGGCGCCGGCGAGCGAGCCGCCCTCTGCCTCGGCTAGGAACCAGAGTTCGGGGTCGAACTCCGTATCCGACGTCATCGCCGGCAACCACATCTCGAACGGGGCGACGGAGCCGCCCCCGCCTTCGTACGCGTGCTCGAGCAACGCGTGGACGGCCGGGGCGTCCTCGGAGCGAAAGCTTCGGACGCCGAGCCCCTCGGGCCATGCCGGTGGAGGCGGATCGCCCTCCAGCGGGCGGCGCATCCGCCGCGTCTCGGCGGGAGTTAGCCTGCGCACGCCAGTTAACGGGTCAATTCGGCGAAGCGGCCCGAACGGATCGCGCTACGGACGGCGCCGAGATCGGGGGGGACGGGGTCCCCGCGGCCGGAAAAGGCGATCCCCTCGCGAACGATCTCCCGCGCCCGGCGCGTGCCCCTGCCAAGCTCGCCCCCACGGAGGTCGACTGCCTGCGCGGCCACTACCAGCTCGGTCGTCGCGATCCGCTCACCCAACTCGACCATCTCGCGGAGTCGGCGTGCCCCGAGCGGGGCCATCGTCATCCGGTCCTCGATTCCTTCGGCGTGCGACGTGCTCGCGACCTCGAACGACACCGGCTGCGCCAGGAGTCGCGCCTCGGCGGTGAGAGCCTGGCTCGACACGCCGAACTCCGCCAACGAGTCTTCCGCAAGGCCGCGCTCGGTTGCGAGTCCTTCGGGAAGCCCGGAGAGCGGATGCTCGAGCAGTTTCACGAGGCGCTCGTCAGCAGCCGTGAGAACCGAGGCGAGCGTGAGCCGGAGGAAGTCGACGGCGGCGGCGAGCGGCAGGACGTCGAAGTTTCCGACCGAGACGATCCGGTCCTCGTCGGGGATTATGAGCGGGTTCTCCTGCGAGGCGTTCAGCTCGATCGCCAGCTGCCCCTCGGCGAAGTGGAGCGCGTCGCGCCCGGCGCCGTGGACCTGCGGGACGCATCGGAAGGTGAGTGGATCCTGGAGGTTCCGCGACGCGCCCTCGTCCCAGAGGTAGCTGTCCACGAGCAGTGCGCGTAACCGCTCGATTGTCTGCCGCAGCCCTGGATACGGTCGCACCTCGCCGATTCTCGGGTTGAGGATGGTCAGGTTGGCCGCAAAGGCCTCGAGATCGAGGGCTCCCGCGACGTCCAGCGTGTCGAGGAGCCTGCGCGTATCGGAGACGGCGAGGGTTGCGATGGCGGTCGAGAAGGAATTGCTGTTCAGGAGTGCGAGGCCTTCCTTCGCCGCGGGCTGGAACCCGTCGAGGAGCCCATGCGCGAGGTCGGCCATGGAGGCGAGGTCGGCCTGCCCGATCGACCCGAGCGTGCGGACCGGCGGAGCAGCGCCTTCGTTCAGCCTCACGACGACGCGCTCGGCGAGCTCGGGTCGGACTCCGGCGGAGCCGCGCGCGAAGCCGTTTGCAAGATGGAGCATGGCCCCGCGCACCACCTCCTCCGGGGCGTAGGGGCCGGAGGCAACCAGGTGGTTCAGGATCAGCTTGCGGTTGAACTCGTCGAGGTCCTCCGGGTCAACCGGGACGCGCTTGCGGACGCCGACGCCCGTTGTCAGGCCGTAGACCGTGTCCCCGCGCTCGATCACCCGCTCGACGAGCTCGCGTGCGGAGCGCATGCCCGCCATCGCCGCGGGGGCCAGCTCGACCGGCTCCCGTTCGCGTGCAACTCGAACGAGCTCGTCGGCAGTCAGGCTCGATCCGTCGAGGACGACGGTCATCCCCAGACCGCCCTAGCCGTTTCCGCGATCGTCCGGAGCTTGTCGCGCTCGTCGTCCTCGGAGATCGCATTCCCGAGCACCGACGTGGCGAAACCGCACTGCGGCGAGAGGGCGAGGCGCTCGAGCGGAACGAACTTCGATGCCTCCCCGATCCGCGCCGCAAGCTCGTCGACGATCTCGCGCCTCGGGGTCTTCGTCGTCACGAGCCCGAGCACGACGATCTTGTCCTCGGGAACAGCGGCGAGCGGCTCGAACCCCCCGGAGCGCTCGTCGTCGTACTCGAGCAGAAGTCGCTCTGCGCGGACGGCAGGGAAGATGCGCTCGGCGAGCCAGTCGTATCCCCCCGAGACGAGCCAGCGGCTTGCCTGGTTGCCGCGGCATAGATGGAATCCGAAGGTGACGCCGGGCCTGTCGGCGATCACGTGGTTGTCGAGCTCGACCCCGAGCTCGAGCCATCGTTCCGCGGGCCAGCCCCGGCTTTCGTAGAAGGCTTTGTAGCCCTCGTCCACGAGCAGCGGGTATTGCGGCGCGTCCAGCTGGAGATAGGTGGCCCCCAGCGCCGTGAGCTCGTCTGCCTCCTCGCGCAGGATCTCGGCCACGTCGCCGAGGAACTCTTCGAGCGTCGCGTACGCCGAGGTGGAGCGTTCGGGGTCCCAGAAGTTGGCGAAGAGGCTCGGGCTTGGAAGCGTAATCTTGAGCGTCTTCGACGTCCGCCGCCGTGCGTAGACAAGCTCTTCGCCGGAAAGGGAGCGGCGGCGGCGGAGCTTCTCGACCACTGCGATCGGCGGGCGTTCGACGCTCATGGGACCGAGCTCGTCGCTCTGCCAGTTTCCCCAGAGGAAGGCGTCGAGATCCCACTCGGCAAACCCGTCGACGGCCGCCGTGAGCTGACTCTGGAAGGAGAGGCGCCGAACTTCGCCGTCAGTGACGACGTCCATTCCGGCTTCTTCCTGCAGCGCGAGCACGTGATCGACGGCTGAGTCCTCGATCGCTTTGAACTCCGGGATCCGTAGCTCGCCGCTCTCCATGCGCTCTCGGGCCTCGAGGAGCTCGGGCGGGCGCAGGAGGCTGCCGACTACATCCGCGCGCGCCTCGATCACAGGGCCAATCTACGTTCTCGGCCCGAGCGGCGGCGCAGGACCCTTCCGATACGATTTCGGTTCCGCCGCCCGGGGACGGACCTCATGAAAGACATTCTTGTCGTCTGCCCGCAGGAGCGGGATATCAGGGCTATCGAAGCTGCAGAGCTGGAGCAGCGTTTCCGCGTGTGCTACGTGGGCTCGGATCTCGATCAACTCGAGACCTTCGATCCGGAGGCGTTCCTCGCGGAATGTGCCCGGGTGCCGGCGGATGGAATCGTCGCGACGAAGGATCAGTCCGCGCTGCTTGCAGCCCTCTTGGCCGAGCGCCGCGGGCTGGCCGGACCAAGCTCTGCGGCGCTCATCGCGTGCCAGCACAAGCCGATTTCCCGCGCTATCCAGGAGCGCGTCGCGCCTGAGTCGACCCCTCGCTTCGCCATTCTCGACGGCCGGCTGCCGTTCCCCTTGCCGGTATTCGTCAAGCCCGTGGTCGGGCGGCTCTCGCAGAACGCGTACCGCATCGACGAGCCGGCCGACCTTCTGCAGCTGCACGAGGCCGACCGGTACACCAACCGGTACGCAGAGATCGCCGCGCTCGCTGGTGCGCCCAGGGAGTCGGCCCACGGCTTCCTCGTGGAGGAGCTCCTGACGGGGGAGGAGGTGACGCTCGAGGGCTACGTGCACAGCGGTCGCGTCGTGACCATCGGCGTCACCGATTCGGTCAAGTACCCGGGCACGCTCTCATTCGAGCGCTTCGAGTATCCGAGCGTCCTCTCGGCCGAGCGCCAGGCCGAGCTCTCCGACATCGCCGAGCGAGTGCTGCCGGCGCTCGGATTCGACACGGCCTTCTTCAACGTGGAGTTCTTCGTGCCGGAGTCGGGGCCCGCACAGATCATTGAGGTGAACGGGCGCATCGCCTCCCAGTTCGCGCCCCTGGTTGCGGGGCTCCACGGGCGGTCGACGTACGATGCGCTCTTCGAGCTCGCGGCCGGCGAGGATCCACGCTGGGAGACCGGCATCCCCGACGGAGTCGGCGTTAGCTGGTGCCTGCGTGTCTTCGCGGATGCGTTCGTCGAGGGCGTCCCGGACCCGGAGGAGGACGTGGAGATCCTGGTTCGACCGGGGCTCCTTCTCTCGGAGCAGGGCGTCAATGACGCCCAGAGCTACCGCCTGGCGATCCTCCACGGGTTCGGAGAGACGCGCGAGGAGGCCGTCGAGCGCTGCCGCGAGCGTGCTGCGGCGCTTAACTTCCGGCTGGCGCCGGTGCCTGTTCGCTGAGTTCGCCGCGCGCCTCCCGATCCGAGATCCAGAGCGCCGCGACACCTGCGCCGGCGAAGGCGAGTCCGGCCGCCAGCAGGATGCCGGTGTGGAACGCGCCGATGGATGCGTCTCGAAGCGCCTCGTCCGTCTGGCCCCGCGCCAGAGGCACGGCGTCGGTGTCTCCGACGCGGTGCTCGAAAACGAGGGAGATGACCACCCCGATGGCCGCCACCGTGATGAGGCTGCCGAGCCGCGAGACGGTTGAGTTGATGCCGGAGGCGATCCCGGCGGCCTCCTGCGGAGCAGATTTGAGCGCCGTCGCGGTGATGGGTGCGACCAGCATCGAGAGCCCGAGGGCGAACAGGAGCAGCGAGGGCACGCCGGCGTACCAGAAGTCCTCTCTGGTCCGGACGAGCAGCAGGAGGAGGAGGGAGCAGCCGATCAGCGCCGGCCCGGCGGTCAGGTAGAGGCGCGGTCCTTGCCGGTCGGCCAGCGCGCCGAAGCGGGAGGCGAGCACGATCATGATCACGCTGGCCGGAATCCCCAGGAGTGACGCCTCGAATGGGGTGAAGCCCAGGAACTGCAGGTAGAGCTGGACGTAGACGAGCTGTCCGTACAGGGCGCCGTAGACGAGAAACGTTTCCAGGTTGGCTGCTGCGAAGTTTCGCCGGCGAAAGAGCTTGAAATCCAGCATCGGCTCCGCGACCCGGCGCTCCACCCAGACGAAGACGACCAGGGCCACCACCGCGAGCACGGCTGCCCACCAGACCGTCGAAAACCCCTTGTCCGCGCCCTCGACCAGGGCGTAGGTGAGCGCGCCGAACCCGACGGCGGAGAGGGCGGCGCCCGGAAGGTCTAGCCGCCCCTCACGCCGCATGCTTCGCTCGTCACAGCGGCCTGCCACCGCCGCGGCGAGCGTCAGTGCCGCCACGGGCAGGTTCAGGAAGAAGATCCAGCGCCACGATGCCCACTGGACGAGTGCGCCGCCCGCCGGCGGGCCGAGCAGCACGGCCATGCTCGTGAAGGAGGTCCAGAGGCCGATCGCCCGTCCTGCATTCTCGGCGTAGACAGCCCTCAGGAGGGCCAACGAGTTGGTGGTCAGAAAGGCGCCCGCGACGCCCTGGAGAATGCGAGCCGCGATCAGTGTCGTCCCGTTCGGTGCGGCCCCGGCAAGCACCGAGGCGGCCGCAAACCCGATGACCCCCCAGAAGAAGACCCGCCGGCGCCCGAAACGGTCGCCCAAAGCGCCGCCAACGAGATACAGCGCGGCGAGAGCGAGGGAGTAGGAGAGGAATATCCACTGCTCCCCGGTCAGGCCGAGGTCGAGATCCCGTTCGATCGTCGGCATCGCCACGATGACGACGCTCGCGTCAATGAAGGCCAGCGAGGACCCGAGGATGGTGGCCGCGAGGGTCAGGCGCCGCCGCGTCTCGAGGCTTAGCGTGGCCACCAGGCGAGCATAGTGTGGTTCGATGCGACGAGGAATGATTCCGGGCATCGCCGCGGCCACTGTCTGGGCAGCGGCCGAGCCGCTCGTCGGCCGCGCACTAGGTGTTCCGTGGTATTCGGATGTGAGGCTGGTTGGCCGGACAGTCACAGGACGCTCGTTCTGGTGGCCGCTCGGGCTCGCCGTCCACCTGGCGAACGGCGCCACGTTCGGTGCCGTCTTCGCGAAGCTAGGGGGTCGGGGCTGGAAGCAAGGGGTAGTCGCGGCAGAGGTCGAGAGCGTGCTCCTCTGGCCCGGCATGGCCGTGATCGATCGGGTCCATGCCGACCGGCGGAGCGGTGAGTGGCCGCCCTTGTTCCTCAACGGCCGCGTGTTCGCCTACGAGGTGGTCGTGCACGCCATCTTCGGGGTGGTGCTGGGCGCCCTCCTCTCCGAAGCCGACTAGGAGACGCTGAGTTAGGCACCGCAAGCCCAGAGACGCTACCCCCGCGGCGCGGCCGGTCTGACCGCATACGATGGTGGCCAATGCCGGACTCGTCGCTCACCGTCAAGCCCGACGCCGGCGAGCTCGAACAGCAGCTCGAGCAGCATCGAGCGGAGCTCACCGCCTACTGCTACCGCATGCTCGGCTCG
>DATHAG010000170.1:0-5848 GCA_035296825.1 Gaiellaceae bacterium
ATGCTCAGAAGCAGGATCTCTGAGCGCTCCTGCTCCGCGGCCAGAAGCCGGTGCGCACGATCGCGGGAGCGGACGAAGTGCTCGAGCAGGGCGAATGTCGTGACCGAAGGGCCCAGGATGTTCAGAGCAAGGAACACCACGATGAGCGAGGACGGGATCTGCTCTGCGGGCTCGGGGAGGGCGCCATCGATGGCAGCGGAGAAGGCGACGAGTGCGAGGAAGGCTCCGAACCAGGCGAGCGCCCCGCGGGGCCCGTAGAACACGAGCGCGCCGAGCGGCGCAACGAAAGCCCAAAGGGCGACGGCGCCCGAATCCACGAATCCTCCGAGGCTCCACTGGAGGAGGAAGGGAAGCACGAGCCAGAGTCCGACCTGGCTCCCGCGGTAGGCGGCGTAGCGCTTCGTCCTGGCAAACAAGGCGAGCCCGGCCATAGACACGAGCTGGTAGGCGAGTGGAATCAAAGCCGAGCGCCAGAGTCCGAGCGCTGCATACGTCCCGACCCAGATGAAGGAAAGAAGCGTGATCAGAAGTGAGGAAAAGACGAGCGCCGACTTGCGCAGCCGCTCGTCAGAGGTGTCCGACGGCAGAGAGCCGACCGCGGCGGCCTGCCCGATGGCCATACTCGCCCACTCCCGAAGGCTCATGCGCAGGACTCTAGGACAACCGTGAGGGGGCCTCGGCGTGCGAAGTCGTGCGTGGGCGGCGGATGTTTGAGTACGTCACTTGCCACGTGCGGCGTCTTTACGAGGAGCTATTTCGCGAGCTGCCGGTCGTCTTCTGGCCCTTGACGCTCCCGACCTCAACGACCAGAGGTTCCCAGCGGTCTAGTCGCGGCCGCGCCCCGCGCCTGTTCAACGCAACCGCCGATTGTGCTCGTTGCGCACAGGGATCGTCGCACGGCGTGCCTCGGGTCAGCTGGAGAAGCCGGAGACGGCGTCACCGATCAGCTTGGCGCCGATAATCAGGAACAGCACGGTCATGATCACGGTGTTGTAGCGGGCCATCCAGCCTCTAAGCTCATCCAATGCCTTCTGAGACCGGGCCCCGAGCGCGAGGGAAAGAACTAGTGGCGCCAGCACACCGAGAGAGCCGACGAGGACGAAGACGAGCAGGACTGCGATCTGCTGGCCCGCCGTGGACCCGACCTCGGCTATCTCGGCGGCCGCGGCGACTGTGAGCAACACGTTCTTCGGGTTGAGCGCGGTGAGCGCGAAACCTGCTCCGCCCGCTCTCGTGACCGAGAAGTCGTCGATCGCACGCATCCAACCCGGTGTCGGTGTTTCTTCGCCGGCGCTCGGACGGCCACGCCACTGTTTGACTGCCGCCGCAAGCAGGAGCAGGCCGACGCCGAGCAGCAACAGGTTTACCCAGGTGGCGGGCTCGCCTGTCTCGCTCGCGTCCGCCTGTCCGGCGAGCAAGACTACGAGCGCACCAACGGACGTGAGACCAATGGACCAGGCGAGGGCGTACACCAGTGCTTTCGTGCGTCCTTGATCGGAGCCGAGAATGAGAACGGAGACAATGATCGGCACCGGGAAGGCCGCGACCGCCACCGCCAACGGCAGGATGTTTCCTAGCGCCTGACCCAAGCTCTTGCGAGGTTCGACGGTCGGACGGGACCGATTTCACCCGCAGACCAACTCGAGCGGAGGAGCATATGCGCAGCGGGCGGATCGCGGCTGGTCACGGCCTGATGTTCTCATGGGCGGTCGTCGATGGACGCTGGCGCCGAGCGCGACCGACCTACTTGGGTCGAGCGCCTTCTCTCGGACCCCGCGCCGCGTGACGCGCACGGCGTCGGCCCTGGAAGAATCGCGGTTCATGCCCACACGCTCGCGCCCTGTGCTGTGTGCCCTCGTTGTCGGGCTCTCGCTCGTCGCGGTGCCGTGCGCGGCGGCTGACCTTGCGGACGAGAGGGCGCTTGCCGAGCGCTATGCCCCTGTGGTGCGGCTTGTCGCGCAGGCTCAGGACTGCGGGTACGGCGAGTCGTACGAGCCGATCGACGTCGACCTGCTGTTCGGCGAGCAAACCGTTGCTCTCCGCGGGCCGTGGGGCACCGGAGACCTGATCAAGGTCGCCCCCGCAGCCGAGGATGTGTCCCGCAACCTCTTCGAATACCACCTCGACTTCCCCGGGAACGCCCTCGACCCGGGGTGCGACTACGAGCGGTGGGCGAAGCGCCTCACGGAGGGCGCAGCGCCGACCGTCTATGCGCACGTCGCCACCGATCCCGCCTACCCGGGCCGGCTCGCTCTGCAGTACTGGTTCTACTACATCTTCAACGACTGGAACAACACCCACGAAGGCGACTGGGAGAACATCCAGATCCTCTTCGACGCGACCGACGCTCGTCAGGCGCTCGCGCGCGAGCCGGTGTACGTCGGCTACAGCCAGCACGAGGGGTCCGAGGAGGCGACGTGGGGCGAGGATAAGCTCGAGCTCGTCGAGGGGACGCATCCGGTCGTGTACCCGGCGGCCGGTTCACATGCGAACTTCTTCGAGTCGGCGCTCTACCTCGGCAGCTCGGCCCAGGAGGGCGTCGGCTGCGACGACACGTCGGGCCCGAACGTCGAGATCCGCCCAGTCGTGCGGACGATTCCGAGCGATCCGGCCGAGGCCCGCACCTTGTCTCCGTGGATCGCGTTCGAGGGGCGCTGGGGCGAGTTTCAGCGGGCGTTCTTCAACGGTCCAACCGGCCCGAACCTCAAGACCTCATGGACCGAGCCAATCCGCGTGTCGGCGGACTGGCGCGATCGGAGCTACGCCGTCCCGGCAGGCGGTGCCCTCGGGACACAGACCACCGACTTCTTCTGCAGTGCGATCGCCGGCGGCTCGAACGCTCTTCGGCGACTGGTCGACGAGCCGCTTCCGGTCCTGCTCGCTCTTGGAGCGTTGCTGGTACTCGTTCTCTTCGGGCTCTCGCGCGCGACGTGGCGGCCTACCGCGCCGCTCCACCTGGCACGCCGCCGCGCGTGGGGCCAGATCCTCACGGCCGCGGCCCGCATGTACGCCCGACGCCTATGGTTGTTTCTCGGCATCGGCCTCGTGTTGTTGCCGATCTCTCTCGTCGTGACCCTCGTGCACGCGATCGTGATCCGTGCGTCGAGCATCGCGGGGATAGCGACCGAGGGCGAGGGTGGTGGGGTGCTCGTGTTCCTCGTCTTCGCGATCGGAACTGCCTTGACGCTGCTCGGCCTCAGCCTGGTCGTCGCGGCCACCGCCCGGGCGCTGGTGGAGATCGAGCACGGCAAGCCGATCGGGCCGATCGGCGCCTATCGGCTGGCATTCGACAAGGCGCGGCCACTGTTCGGTGCGATGGTGATCGCAGTCATCGCGGTCTCGCTCCTCGTCAGCTCCGTCCTGCTGATCCCGGTTGCCGTCTGGCTGGCCGTGCGCTGGGCGCTTGCCGTCTTCGCGGTCGAGCTCGAGGATCGCTCGGCAATCGATGCCCTGCGGCGAAGTGGCCGCCTCGTCCGTCGGCAGTGGCTGAAGGTCGCATCGTACGCAGTGTTCGGAGCGGCGCTCGCTCTCGTCCTCGGCCCGCTCGTCGGCGCCCTGTTGATCATCCTGACGAGCGCTCCGCTCTCAACGCTCAACCTGGTTGCCGGAGTGGTCAATGCGGTGACGATCCCCTTCGTCGCCCTCACGACCGCCTACGTGTACTTCGACGCCCGAGCGCGGTTCGAGCTCGAGCCTGCCGACGACGCCGATGAGCTTCCCGCGGAGTTCCAGCTGTCAGGGTGACGCTGGCGATGGCCGACGAAGCTGACCCGCAGGAGCCAGCCCCACTCGAGCTCGACGTACCGCCGACGATCCCCGGTCGGACCGCCCGTTGGACGGCGACAGCCCGCGTCCTCCGCTCACAGGTCTAAGCTGCGTTCGGAGGACACCGTCAGGAGCTCGAGCGGCTGGGGTTCTGGCCGCCGCTCGGTACCAATTCCGGTACCAACTAGCTGAGCGCCGACCAGCAGTCGAAAGCGAAAGGCCCTGTACGCAGGGCCTTTCTTACTCCCCGGGCTGGACTCGAACCAGCAACCCTCCGGTTAACAGCCGGATGCTCTGCCAATTGAGCTACCGGGGAACGGCTCTCTCAGTTTAGATGGTTGATCGACAACTACCCCACGGGCAGTTACCGACCAACCATCTCGCCAGCGCTAGACGGGCTCACCCGCCGCTGCTCGCACCTTCTGAAGCTGTTCCTGGAGCGCCTCGAGCCGCTCCGGCTCGGCTTCCGCGAGCTCCCGGCGCAGCTGCCGTTCCCGGAGTCGGAGGAGCAGCTGCTTGGCCGTCTCCTCGTCGATTCCCTCGGCTGCAGCGCGGGCATCCAGCTCTGCTAGCGCGGGCACGATCTCCGCATCCGTCTCCCCGCCCTTGACCACATACTCGCGCAGTTTCCGATGGAGCTCCGTGTCGAAGTGGTCGTCCGAGAGCTCGGCGAGCACGTCGACCAGCGACGGATGGGCGATCGCGCCGGCGAGGGCGTCCCGCTCGAGCCGGTCGCCTGCCTCGAGAACCTTCCGCGAGATCTCGCCGGTCCGCCGGGAGGCACGCGGCGCCAGCTCGCGGTGGAGGTCCGGTGGAAGGTCGAGGCTGTTCGCCGCGTACTGGATCGCGTCCATCCACTCCGTGTTCTGGTCGAACCCGCTCAGGACCTCGCGCACGCGCGCAAAGGCCTCAGCCTTGCTCTTGGACGCATCGATCTCCAGCTTCACCCGGTAGCGCGGATATGGCTCCGCCTGCTCGAGACGCTCGGCGAACCGCTCGGCCTCCTCGGCCGGATCGGACCCCGGCGCGAGCGGCACGACCCGAACCTCGTCGAAGTCGCGGTAGGCGAGATCCATCCCACGGAGCGTCGCCGCCTCGCCGGCCGCATCGGCATCGAAGCAGAGGTAGAGCCGCGGAGTGAGCCGGCGCAGCTCTTTGAGCTGGGCCGGCGTGAGCGCAGTCCCCATCGACGCGACCGCGGTCTTGAGCCCAGCCTGGTGGAGCGCGAGCACATCCGTGTAGCCCTCGACGACTACGGCCCGATCCTCCTTGGCGATCGAGGCGCGCGCCCGATCTAGGCCGTAGACGAGGGATGCCTTGTGGAAGAGCTCGCCCTCTGGTGAGTTCACGTACTTGGCGGGGATCGGGTCGCTTTCCGAGAGCCGTCGGGCGCCGAATCCGACAACTCGGCCCCGCGGGTCCGCGAGGGCGAACGTCAGCCTGCCGGCGAAGTAATCGTTCCCGCGGCGGTTGACGAGGCCGGCCGAAATGAGCTCGTCGTTCGTGAAACCCTTCTCCCTCGCCTTGGCGGCGAGGACCGTGCCTCCCGGCGAGAGCCCGAGTCGGAACTCCTTCGCGATCTCCTCGCGAAGGCACCGCTCGGCCAGATACTCGCGAACCGGCGCGCCAGCGTCCGACTCCCAGAGGTAGCGTCCGTAGAAGGCCGCGGCGGACTCGAGCAGTGCCTGCAGCCTGTCCCGCCGGCGCCGGCCTGCCTCTGCGCGGGGCGAGCTCTCCTCGTACTCGAGCTGGATGCCCGCGCGGTCCGCGAGCCACTCGACGGCCTCCGCGAAGTCGAGGCCCTCCGTCTCACGGACGAACGAGATCAGGTCGCCGCCCTTCCCGCACCCGAAGCAGTAGAAGAGCTTGTCTTGCGGGTTCACTGAGAAGCTCGGCGTTCGCTCCTCGTGGAAGGGACAGCGGCCCGTCCAGCGGGCACCCACCCTACGGAGAGGCGTGCGGGCCGAGACCAGCTCGACCATGTCGGCGGCGTCGACCACCCGCTCGATCGACGACTTGACGATCAGCGCCATGCGAGGGCGAACCGGTCGGTCATGCCCGAGACGTAGTCGGTGATTCGCTC
>DATHAG010000171.1:0-6161 GCA_035296825.1 Gaiellaceae bacterium
TGCCAGAGCTCGGCGGGCGTGAGCACAGGACAGAGCATCTCTTGGCCGCCGATCGCATCCATCTCTTCGCGCACGATCTGCACCACCTTCTGATGCACCCGCCATCCGAGCGGCAGGAAAGTCCAGAGACCCGCGGCGACCTGGCGCACGAAGCCGCCCCGGACGAGGAGGCGGTGGCTCGCCGCGTCGGCATCCCCGGGGTCCTCCCGGAGAGTCGGGATGAAGAGCTGAGAGGCCCGCATCTCCGATCTAGATGGTTGGTCGGTGATTGGCGGGCCCGCCGGGACGGCCCGCCATCCGAAGGTCCGCTAGTTGCCGATCAACCATCAGGCCGGACGCTGGGCCGCTTCGGCCATCATCAGCGCCGCGGGCTTGGCGAGCTTCAACCGCTTCGGGCGCACCATGCCGCTTTCGATCCACCGGTCGATCTCGGTAAACAGCTCGTCGATCAGCGTCTCCGACGGAGCTTTTCTGAGCACGCGACCATGTGCGTAGAGAAAACCCGTCTCCCGTCCGCCCGCGATTCCGAAGTCGGCGTCGCCGGCTTCCCCGGGCCCATTCACCGCGCAGCCCATGACCGCCACCTCGAATGCCTGCGGATAGGCCTGGAGGCGCTCCTCGACCTTCTCTGCGAGGTTCCAGACTCCGACGTTGTCGCGGCCGCACGAGGGGCAGGCGATCATCACTGGCCCCCGTTCGCGGAGCCCGAGCGCCTTCAAGATCTCCCAGCAGACCTTGACCTCCTCCACCGGATCGGCTGTGAGAGAGACCCTCATCGTGTCGCCGATGCCGTCCATGAGCAGCGCACCCATCCCCACCGCGCTCTTGATCGAGCCGGAGAACGGCGTGCCCGCTTCGGTAACGCCGAGGTGGAGCGGATAGGGAACGCGCTCGGAGAGCATGCGGTACGCCCGGATCATCGTCGGCACCGAGCTCGACTTGACCGAGATCTTGAAGTCGTAGTACTCCAGGCGCTCGAGAATCCGAACCTGCTCGAGCGCTTCCTCGACCAGAGCCGCGGCGGTGTCTTCCTGGGCAAGCTCGACGAGGTGCTTGGGCAGCGAGCCGGAATTCGCGCCGATGCGCATCGGGATTCCCGCCTTCTTCGCGGCCCGGACGACGAGCTCCGTCTTGTCGACGCCGCCGATGTTCCCCGGATTGATGCGAACGGCAGCGACACCGGCCTCGATCGCCTTCAGTGCGAGCGAGGCGTTGAAGTGGATGTCCGCGATGATCGGGACCGGGCTGAGGTAGACGATCTTTGGGAGCGCCTCGGCGTCCTCGAGCTTCGGCACGGCGACGCGGACGAGCTCACATCCGGCAGAGGCCAGGGCGGCGATCTGGGCCACGGTCGCGTCGACGTCGTGTGTCTTTGTCAGGGTCATCGACTGGACGACGATGGGTGCGCCGCCGCCGATTGCCACCCCGCCGACTCTGATCTGGCGTTCGCTGGCCATGCAACGCCGAGTCTAGCGGGAGGGTTGATGTGAAATTCGGTCGTGCCCGGGCGGGCTAGGTCCCGCCCAGGCGTCCGATGTCGTTGGAGAGGCCGATGAAGAAGAGCATGAGGACCAGCGCGATCCCGACGGCGGAGAAGCGCTCGTAGGCTTCTCGCGGGATCGCCCGTCCGCGAAGCTTCTCGAGGATGGAGAAGGCAATGTGGCCCCCGTCCAGGGGCAGGAGCGGAAGCAGGTTCAGGAGCGCGAGCGAGAGGCTGATCAGCGCGAGAACGCCTAGGTAGTACCGGAAGCCGAGGTCGAGCGCCTGGCTCGAGCCCTGGACGATCCCGACCGGGCTCGAGAGCTCCTCCCGTCCGGAGCCGGTCACGATCCGGCCGAGCGACGCGCCGATCGCGGCCGTCACTTCCCAGGTCTTCGCCGTCGCCTGCCAGGTGGCGTCGACGGGCCCGTATCGCCTGTACTCGAGGCCCGGGACGAAGCCGATCACGTACCGGCCGTCCTCGGCCTCTTGCGCCCGCACCGGGCCGAGAGAGGTCTCCTGGCCGTCGCGGAGCACGGTCAGCGTGATCGGCCTGCCTTTGCTTCCGCGAATCTCTCGCGAAACCGCCTCGAAGGTCCGGGTGGGCCGGCCCTCGACCGCCACGATCTCGTCGCCCGGCTCGAGACCGATGCCTGCGGCCGGAGACCCCCGTGTGATCTGGTCGACGGTCCGCGTGCGCTCGTCCGGAACGCCGAGCATGAAGACGATCGCCAGCATGAGCACCGCGAAGACAAAATTCGTGCCGGGACCGGCGAAAATGACCGCGATGCGTTTCCAGGCGGGTGCGCGCCAGTACGCGTCGTTCGAAAGGGCGTCTGCGATATCGGTAAGGCCGCGCTTCGCGGCGCGCTCGGCCGGTTCGGAGAGTGAGGCTCGCTCCACGGCAGCTTCGAGTCCCGGCAAAAGCTCGCGCGACTCTTCGAGCCGGCCCGCGGCAAGCGCGGTCCTGACAGGCTCGAGGTCGCGCTCGAGCCAGGGCGCCTCCTCGACCGCACGCGTGAGCGCGACCTCAAGGTCGCGCTCCGCAGGCTTGTGCATCCCAGGAATCTTCACGTATCCCCCTAGAGGGATCGCACCGATCCCGTACTCGATCCCGTTGTGGACCTTCTTCACGACCGCAGGCGGAAAGAAGAGGTAGAAGCGACGCGGGCGCATCTTGACGGCGAGTGCGACCAGAAAGTGGCCCGCCTCGTGGATCACGATCAGAAAGGCGAGCCCCGCGATGGAGACGAAGATGCTCAGTGGACGAGCTCCCGGGTGAGCGCGCTCGCAACCCGGCGTGCCTCGGCGTCGACCGCCACGAGCTCGGCGAGCGTCTCGGCTGGCCCGGTCTCGACGGTCGAGAGCGTTCGCTCGACCACGTCGGGTATCCCGAGGAAAGAAAGCTGGCCGTCCAGGAAGGAGGCCACTGCGACCTCGTTGGCGGCGTTCAGGACGCAGGGAGCGGTGCCGCCCTCCTCCCCGGCCGCCCGCGCAAGTGCCAGGCACGGAAAGGCGTCCTCGTCGGGGGCCGAGAACTCCAGGATGAGGCCGGACGCGAGGTCGAGCGGCTCGACCGGGGTCGCCGCTCGCTCTGGATACGTCAGCGCATACGAGATCGGGACGCGCATGTCCGGATAGCCCATGTGGGCGAGGGAGCCCCCGTCGCGGAAGCAGACGAGGGCGTGCACGACGGAAGCCGGGTGGATGACCACTTCGATCCGCTCGAACTCGATGTCGAAGAGAAAATGCGCCTCGATCAGCTCCAGACCCTTGTTCATGAGCGTCGCCGAGTCGACGGTGATTTTCGGGCCCATGTTCCACGTTGGATGTGCGAGTGCCTCGACCGGCGTTACGTCGGCTAGCTCGCTTCGGCTGCGCCCGCGAAACGGACCTCCGGAAGCGGTGAGGACGAGTGAGTGAACCGTCTCCTCGGCCCGGCCCTCGAGGCATTGGAACGCGGCCGAATGCTCGCTGTCGACAGGCAGGATCCTCCCTCCTCCCCGCTCCTTGGCCGCGAGCGCCAGCGGGCCGGCTGCAACGAGACTCTCCTTGTTGGCCAGAGCGAGGTCGATTCCGCGCTCGAGCGCCTCCAGCGTCGCTGGGAGTCCTGCGAATCCCATCACGGAGTTCAGGACGACGTCTGGCTTACTCGCCCTGACGAGGTCGTCGAGGGGTGGGTCACCGCCGATCGACACGTGCTGGACGCCATGCTCGCTTGCGATCCGCCGCGCCTCATCGGCCCGTGAGCCAACGGCGACCGCGCAGAGCTCGAGCTCCGGGTGAGCGCCGACGACCTCGAGTGCCTGCGTGCCGATCGAGCCCGTGGCACCGAGTAGGGCGACACGCTTCATGCAGCCAGTGTAGAGACGCGGGTTGCGCCTCCAGTGCCACGATACGAGCCATGGACGAAGCCTTCGTGCTTGGAGAGCTTGCGGCCCCGCCGGCCCGCGTGCTCGAGATCGGCTGTGGCGCCGGCAAGCTTGCCCTCGAACTGGCCGAAGCAGGGTATGACGTGCTCGCGATCGACCCTGACGCTCCGATGGGACCGATCTTCCGGCAGACGACGCTGGAGAAGCTCGACGAGCCGGGAGACTTCGACGCGGTAGTCGCGAGCTGCTCCCTTCACCACATCCACGATCTCGAGGCCGCCGTCGAGCGCATAGAGATCCTCGTTCGCCCGGGCGGACGCCTCATCCTCGTCGAGTTCGCCTGGGAGCTGATGGATCCTGACACCGCAGACTGGTACCTCGGGCAGGAGCTCGCCCTTCAGGCTGCCGGGCGGATCGGCCACGTGCCGCGCTCGATGGAGGAAGCGCTTGTTGAGTGGGACGAGGAGCACCGCGGCCTCCATACAGGCGAGGCGATGCGGGCGAGCCTGAGTCGACGCTTCCGCGAGCTCCGGTTCGAGCGAACTCCATATCTCCACCGGACGCTGGGTGGAGTGGCGAGCGAGGCGCTCGAGCAGACCCTTGTCGACGCCGGCGCCATTCGCGCGCTCGGGTTTTGCTGGGTCGGGGAGCCGCTCTAGCTCTAGCCCAACGCGACGAGCACGTAGTACGCGGCCGGGCCGGCGAAGAGGAGGCTGTCGATGCGGTCGAGCACCCCTCCGTGCTCGCGCAGGAGGCGGCCGGTGTCCTTCGCCCCGAGGTCGCGCTTGACGAGGGACTCGAAGAGGTCGCCCACGGTGGAGGCCGCGACGAGTGCGGCGCCGAGCACGAGCCCGCGCCAGCTCCCGTAGACCTCGCTCGAGTAGAGGGCGAAGAACGCGGCCAGAAGCCCTGCCACCGCGCCGAAGACGAAGCCCTCCCAGGTCTTGTTCGGAGACATCACGGGGGTCATTCGGTGCCTGCCTGCCAACCGTCCGCCTGCATAGGCGAACGTGTCGATCGCAAAGACGGTCACGAGCACGGTCAGGATCGCCTCGACCCCAACCTCATCGAGCTCCCTGATCAGGACGAGATGGCCGAGCCCGAACCCCACCCAGGCCGCACCCAGCACTGTCGTCGCGACGGCCACGGTCGTCGACTGCCGCGTCTCTGCGATCGCCGCGAAGACGAAGGCGAGCGGGAAGGTGACGAGGAATCCCGCCAGCATCCACTCGCCGCCGCCCAGCTCGGCTGCAGCTAGTGACGTCACCGCTCCGGCATAGCCGGCAAGAACGAGCGGACGGAGAGGTCGGGCGAGCCTGTAGAGCTCGTGGAGGGCGACCAGGGCGGCGCAGGCCGCGAGGGCGAAGAGAAACCAGCCGCCCAGGTAGGCGGCGCCGAGGACGAGGGGCAAGCCCGCCAGCGCAACGACGGCCCGCGAGACGAGCGAGCTCACAGGGACGGCTCTACCTGCCGCCGAAGCGCCGCCGGCGGCCGGCGTACTCTCCGAGAGCCTGCCGCAGGTGGCGCTCGCCGAAGTCCGGCCAGAGCGTCTCGACGAACACGAGCTCCGTGTAGGCGAGCTGCCACAGGAGGAAGTTCGAGACGCGGAGCTCCCCGGAGGTGCGGATGAGGAGGTCGGGCTCCGGCATCTCGGGAGCGTAGAGCCGCGAGGCGATGGCGTTCTCGTCCACGTCTCTCGAGTCGACCCCGTCCTCGACGAGCCGTCGCGTCGCCTCGACGACCTCGTCCCGGCCGCCGTAGTCGAAGGCGATCCAGAGGCTGAGGCGGTCGTTCGCGAGCGTGTCCACCTCGAGCTCGGCCATCTTCTCGCGGAGGGCGGGCGTGGCCCGGTCGCGCCGGCCGATGAACCGGACGCGGACGCCCTGTTCCACGAGGTCCGGTAGCTCGCGTTCGATCGTCTCGATGAAGATCTCCATGAGCGACTCGACCTCGGCCGGTGGGCGGGACCAATTCTCGGTCGAGAACGCGTAGACACAGAGAGACTCGATGCCGAGGTCGATCGAAGCCTCCACGGTCCTCCGCAGAGCCCGCGTCCCAGCGCGATGCCCGGCCGCCACCGGCAGGCGCCGCCTGCGGGCCCAGCGCCCGTTCCCGTCCATGATGATCGCGATAGAGCGCGCGACCTCGGGAAGCTCGTCTTCGCGGAGCGGCTTCAGGCTCCGGAGCGTCCGCAGCTTGGTCAGGAGGCTCATCGCCGGCGGGAAGGAGCCCGAAAGCTAGATGGTTGATCGATAATTGGTGACCGTCACCATCTAAACCTCCATGATCTCCTCTTCCTTGCGCTTCAGG
>DATHAG010000172.1:0-2098 GCA_035296825.1 Gaiellaceae bacterium
CTCGCTGAGAACGTTGGCAGCGTCCTTCAGCCGCTCGGAGGCTTGCGCTTCGCCCTCGGCGGCGATCACCTTCGCTCGGCGCTCGCGCTCGGCTTCAGCCTGGCGCGCCATCGCCCGCTGCATGCCCTGCGGGATTTCGACGTCCTTGACCTCTACGATCGAGACCTTCACCCCCCAGGGAGCGGTCGCTCCGTCGATGATTTCCTGGAGGATCGCGTTGATCTTGTCTCGCTCCGAGAGGAGCTCGTCGAGTGAGTGCTGGCCAAGCACGCTCCGGAGCGTCGTCTGGGCGATCTGCGATGTCGCGACCATGAAGTTCTCCACCTGCACGATTGCCTTCTCCGGGTCGAGAATCCGGAAGTAGGCGACGGCGTTCACGCGGACTGGAACGTTGTCCTTCGTGATCACCTCCTGCGGCGGCACGTTCAGCGTCACCGTGCGGAGGTCGACCCGCACCATCTTGTCGATGATTGGGATGAGCAGGAAGAGCCCAGGTCCCTTGGGCGGGCTCTTGAGCCGGCCGAGGCGGAAGATCACCCCACGCTCGTACTCCCGTGCGACTCGGACCGAAGCCGACAGCAGGAAGATGATCACCACGACGACGGCTGCGACCGCGATCAGGGCGACGGACATGGCGAGATCCTACGTGTTCGAAGTGGGATCCTCGTCGGAGGAGCCCGGGTCGGGCGAGCGGGAGACGCCCAGAACGAGATCGTCGCCGATTCGGTCGACCACCACGGGCGTTCCGGCTCGCAAGGGAGGCCCCGCGGTCACTGCTCGCCAGAGCTCTCCATGGACGAAGACGAGCCCGTTCGGGACGAGGGAATCGCGAACGACTCCGACTTCGCCTACGAGATCCTCCGATCCCGTCCTGGCTCTCGTTCGACTGACCTTGACGACCTTTGCGACTGCGAAAGCGGTCAGGAGGGCCAGCGTTCCCCCGACCGCTAGTGCGACCGGGAGAGAGACCTGGTACGCGTCACCCGCCGGGTCGAAGAGGAGCAGGGAGCCGAAGACGAAGCTCGCCGCGCCGGCCAGGGCGAGCGCGCCGTGCGCCGTGACGAATGCCTCGGCGGCGAAAAACCCGACCGCGAGAATCAACAGGAGGACGCCTGCGGCGCTGACGGGAAGCACCTGCAGTCCGTAAAGGCCAAGGATGAGAGAGATCGCGCCGATCGTGCCCGGGAAGATCAGACCGGGGTTCAGGATTTCGACCGTGATCCCCAGCAAGCCGATCGACATGAGAAGCACGATCAGGTTCGGGTCGATGAGGGTGTCGAGGATCCGCTTCCAGAGCGACATCTCAACCATGTCGATGGTGGCGTCGGCTGTGTGGAGCTCGATGCCCTTCGGCGTCGTTTTCATCCCGTCGATTCGGTCGAGCAGTGTCGGCAGATCCGGTGCGAGGACGTCGACGACGTTCTCGTCGAGCGCGCGCTCGGCCCCGAGGTTCGACGCCTCCCGGACCGCGCGCTCTGCCCAGTCCCCGTTTCGGCCATGGGACTCGGCGAGCTCCCGGATGAAGGCCGCCGCGTCGTTCACGACCTTTTTCCGGAGGTCTTCCGGAATGTCCTCGCCGCTCGTGGAGATCGGCGTCGACGAGCCGATGTTGGTCGAAGGTGCCATCGCAGCCACGTCGGCGGCCATTGCGAGGAAGACTCCGGCCGAGGCGGCCCGGGAACCAGGCGGATACACGTAGAGAACGACCGCGACCTTCGAGGCGAGTTCCTTCTTGATGATGGCTCGCATCGAGGAGTCGAGGCCGCCGGGGGTGTCCGTGAGGATGACCACCGCGTCGTAGCCCTCGTCGTTGGCCCGGTCGATCGCGCTCGTCAGGTAGTCCTGCGTGACGGGGTTGACGTCGTTTGCGAACTCGACCGCGAGAACCCGTGGGAGCTCGGGTGCGAGCACGCCGCCGGCCGACGCTACGGCGACGACGACGAGAGCCGCGAGGAGCGGAAGAGCCCGCAGGAATCGGCTCTTCAAGGTGTAAGCATTCTACCAGTCGGTCCCTCAAGTCCTTGCGGGGCGCGCCGATCTTTGCTCTCGTGAAGCTTGTCCCGACGCCTATGGCCACGCCACGCGTCACAGTCCTCCT
>DATHAG010000173.1:0-7890 GCA_035296825.1 Gaiellaceae bacterium
GCCCCAGCGCGTGGAGGACCGTCCGCGGCGGGACAGCTTCGACAAGACGTGGCAGGACCTCCGAGCGCTGTACCCGCTTGCGCAGCCCGAGCGAGGGTTGCTGCAGGGCGACAACCGCGACCAGCCAGACGATCGCGAGGCCCACCACGGCGCCGAAGACGGCACCGCCAGCCGCGTCGATCAGCCGCACCGGGGCCGGGAGGAACCAGCCGAGTCGAGAAACGACCAACGTGGCCACAAGCTGGAAGAGCATCGCGCCGGTAGCCGCTCCCGCAAGAGCCGCCACCGGAAGCCAGGGCGACTGCGCTCCCTCCTCGAGGAACCGAGGAGCGATGCGCGACCCTGCGAGCCCGCCTACGGCTAGGCCGGCGAGCGACACCACCTGGGTTGAGAGCCCGCGAGCCGCTCCCTGAAGGGCTGCCAGAGCGACCCAGACGAGGACGACGAGGTCGACGAGGCTCACGTGTGCGCCGAGACGACCGCCCAGTGGAGCTCGATCTCGACCTCCGGGGCAAGCTCCCGCTCGGCCTGCGCCAGCCCGGCGGCTAGCTCGTCCTCGTCAAGCAGATGGAGAGTCGAGATGTAGCGCCCGCGGATTCGCTCGAGCGCCTCCTCGCGAGTCATGGTCGCACGCTCCTGGTGCGGGCGGACGACCACCTCCGCAAAGCCAGCCTTCCCGAGCTCAGCAGCAAGCAGCCCGGGCTCCGGAAAGCGCGTACGGTCGATCCGTTCCACCGACGGCAGGAAGCTTGTCAGCCAGAAGCTTCCGAAGTACGCCGGGTCGAACGTCGCAATGACGGTCCGCCCGCCCGGGGCGAGTACGCGACGAAGCTCCGGCAAGACTTTCGCGCGATCGACCAGGTGAACGACCAGGCGGAGGAAAGCCAGGTCGAACCAGCCGCTCTTGAACGGCAGCCGCTCGGCTTCGCCGCGCTTGAACCCCACGGCCGTCCCCGCCGTCTTGCGAGCGAAGCTGAGCATCTCCTCGGACGGGTCGACTCCCCACACGCGCGCCCCGCGCGCGGCCAGGGCCTCTGCAAGCCGTCCAGTGCCGCACCCAACGTCGAGGGATCGCTTCCCTGTGACGCCCCCTGCCGCCTCGACGAGAACCGCGAGCAGCTCGAGCCAATTCTCGTCGACCGGGCGAAGCCGGTCGTAGGTCGCCGCCAGTGGCCCGAAGTCGGGACTCGGCGGCGCGGCTACGCGTCCCCGATCAACTCGTCGGGGTCCGTCATCGCCTCGATGGCGTGCTGCGCCGCCTCCAACGAGGTCTCGGCGACTAGGACCTTGGTCGGAGGGTCGTCAAGCGCGGCCGGATGGTGCTCGACTGCGGCCTCGAGCTCCGATTCGATCCCCGCCGACTGGAGAATCGACTGGATCTCCTCGGCCTCGGTCAGATCCCGCGTCAGCGCCACCTGCACCATGCTCGACACCGGCCTCGGCCTCCTCGTGACGCCGGAGCGCCCCGCCCTTGATCAGCCGCGGCGCGCCCCGCTCGGGAAAGGGGACGTCGATGATATCGAAGTCCCTGGGCACGACCGTCTCGGGGAAGATCGCGCGTGCCTCGCGCGCGATCTCGGGTCCGAAGTATCGGTTCGACAGGTGTGTGAGGACGAGCATCCGAGCCTCGGCGGTGGCGGCCAGTTCGGCCGCCTGCGTAGCCGTCGCGTGACCGGTCTCCTCAGCTCTCTCACGCTCCTCCTCGGCGAAGGTCGCGTCGTGCACGAGGACGTCCGCCTCACGGGCCACCTCGAGGACGGAGGCTGCCACGCGCGTGTCCCCCGTCAGCACGATCTTCCGCCCTGGCCGCGGCGCCCCCAGTACCTCGTGGGGCGCGACGATGCGCCCGTCCGGAAGGGTGACCTGCTCTCCCCGCTGGAGCGCACCGAAGAGCGGGCCTTTGGGGATACCGAGGCGCTCCGCCGCCGCGATGTTGAAGCGGCCGGGCCGGGGGCGTTCCACCAGCGCGTAGCCGTTCGATGACAGCCCGTGGTTCACTTTGAAGACCACCAGCAGGTACTCGCCCCGGTCGAGAGTGTCCCCGGGCCGCAGTTCGACGAGCTCGAGCTTGTACGTCAGCTTGCCGAAGATGCGCTGGAGCGCGCCGAAGAGATCGCGGAGACCAGGCGGGCCATAGACGGTGAGGGGCAACTCGCGACCTCGCAGCGCGAAGGTCTTCAGCATCCCCGGGAGGCCCAGATAGTGGTCGGCGTGGTAGTGGGTGACAAAGACTTCCGGGAGCTCCACGAGGCCGATTCCGGAGCGCAGAAGCTGCCGCTGCGTCCCCTCGCCGCAATCGACCAGGATGCGTTCCCCGGCGCGGCGGATCAGCGTTCCGGCCGGCGCGCGGCGAGCGGTCGGCACCGAGCCGGAAGTCCCGAGGAAGACGAGGTCGAGATCCACGTGGCCAGTCTACGGCGGTTTACTTCGTCCGACCGCTCAAGGCCTGGCACCGATAGTGGAACAGTCGCCGTGCCCCGCAAAACGCCCCTTCAGCGTGTCGCGCGTTCCGTGACGCTCCTCCGCGCCTTCCTCCTCGTCAGCGCGGTCCTCCTCGCGGCCGGAGGCTTCGTCCTCGGCACCGTTCTGACCCACGCACTCCGCGCTCAGGCCCTGGACGACGCCAAGCGGAGTCTCGCCCAGTACACGAGCGGCGTCCTCGGGAGCAGCCTCGTCTACGGGTCACAGCTCAAGGTCGGCCCGACCGCGACCACCGTCGTTCGCCGGGACCTCGCGGAGCGGCCCGACATCCTGAGCGTCAAGGTCTGGCGGAGCGACGGCATGCTCGCTTGGGCAACCCTCGCTCCCGACCGGATCGGCCGCCGCTTCCCCGTGACCGGGCACCTGCGCGAGGTCCTCGAGCATGGCCTGCCGGTAGCCGGCTTCGAAGAACAGCACGAGGCCGAGGATGCGAGTGAGGCGAATCTGGGCGTCGAGCACGTCATCGAGGTCTACGCACCCGTCCTCGCCGCCGGCGAGGTCGTCGGCGCCTATGAGATCTACGCCGACGCGACACCGCTCGAGGCGTCTATCGCCGACAGAAAACAGGTCATCTGGCTCACAACCGCCGGGGTTTTCTTCGCTCTCTGGGGCCTCCTCGTCCTCCTCGTGCGCCGAGCGTCGGACACCCTGTGGCGCCAGACGACGGCGCTACGCGAACGCTCGGTTGCCCTCGCAAATGCCTACGAGGCGCTCGAGCGGAACGCGCTCGAGGCGGTGGAAAGCCTGAACGCGACAGTGGAGGCGAAGGATCCCTACACCGCCGGCCACTCGCTCCGCGTGCAACGGATCGCCCTCGCTATGGGGGACGAGCTCGGATTCACGCCCCTCGAGATGGACGCGCTCCGTTTCGGCGCCCTCTTCCACGACATCGGGAAGATCGCAATCCCGGACGGGATCCTGACGAAACCCGGCCGCCTGACCGCCGAGGAGTACGAGGACATCAAGCGCCACTCTGTTGAAGGAGCGCGCATCATCGAGAAGTTCAGTCGCCTCCGCGAAGCCGTTCCGATCGTCCGCCATCATCACGAGCGTTGGGACGGAAAGGGTTATCCCGACGGTCTGTCGACGGAGGAGATCCCCGTTGCCGCGGCGATCGCAGGGCTCGCCGACGCATGGGACGCGATGACGACCGACCGCCCCTACCAGAAGGCGCTGAAGCTCGATGCGGCGATGCACGAGGTACGGAGCGGCCGTGGCACGCAATTCGTCCCGGTCGTTGTCGACGCGTTCTTCGCGGTTGTGTACAGGCGACCCGAAGAGCTGTGGATCGACGAAGCGCAGCCTCTCGCCGCAAGCTGAGGACGCTCACCGGGTAGGAGGACTTGGTGGAACGTCGCTCGTCGTCGGGGTGCGATGGTCGTTCCGAGGTAGGAACGCAGGGAGTGCCCATGGCACCTATCTGTGCGACTGAGGACGCTGCCTCGGGGCGAGCAGCGCGGCCCGATGGCACAGCTTGCGTTTCACGGAGTTCTCCTAGCCCCGGATCAGAAGCACTTGACCGGGCTGCACCAGTGGGCTTGCGAGATCGTTCTCCTCGGTAAGCCGCCAGACAGCCTCTCGCATGTCGCCGCCGCTGTGCTCGGCAGCGATCCGCCAGAGCGTGTCCCCCGGCTTTACGACATACCGCGTCTCTGGGGTCGCTCCGCTCGACGGCCGCGCCGCCCCCAGCGCGAACACGAGGAGTGTGAGCAGAACGACCCCGACGAGAATGAGACGCGAGACGAACATGTGTTCGCCAACAATACCGAACGTCTGTTCGCTTGTCAAGAACCGAAGGAAACCAGGGTGGGAACTCCGTCGCGGAGAAGGATCATCGTCTTCTCAGGAGCCTTGCGCCGTTCAGTCGGGCTGCCAGGATTCAGGATCCACGTGTCGTCGACCTTGCTCACCTCAGGCAGGTGGCTGTGGCCGTACGCGACCGCGTCGCAGTCCGGGAACCAGGCGCGGAGACGATCCTCGCGGCCCGCTCTGGGGCCTCCGTCGTGGACGAGCCCCACGCGGATCCCCTCCGCCTCGATCTCGACGCGCTCGAGCAGTTCGCTCCGAAGCAGCGGCTCGTCCATGTTGCCCCGGACGGCGGCTACCGGCCCAATTTGCTCGAGCTCGGTGAGGAAGTCTCTCGAGGTGAAGTCACCTGTGTGCAGGATGAGGGACGACTCCCGCAAGAGGCGAAGGCATTCTTCCGGCAAGCCGCGCGCCCCTCGCGGCATGTGCGTGTCTCCGAGCAGCGCAAACAGCGGTTAGCGCCTCACTAGTAGATGCCCGGCAGGAAGCGTCCGTCTCGGTAGACGAGCTCACCGTCGACGAACACCTCGCTGCCGGAGCGGAGGTCGCACACGAGATCCCAGTGAAGCGCCGACCGGTTCTGCCCTCCGCTCTCCGGATAGGCCTTTCCAAGCGCGAGGTGAACCGTTCCGCCGATCTTCTCGTCGAAGAGCGTGCTCCTCGTGAACTCCTGGATGGCCTCGTTCATTCCGAACGCGAACTCACCGGCTCGTCGGGCGCCGTCGTCCATCGCGAGCATGGCGTCGAGGAAGTCCTGACCGCGGGCCGCGTGCGCCTCAACGACCTCCCCTCCTTCGAATCGAAGACGTATGTCCTCGACCATCCGTCCCTGGAAGCTCGCAGGGAACGAGAAATGGATCTCGCCCTCCAGGCTGGTCTCGACTGGACCGGTGAACACCTCTCCGTCGGGGAAGTTCTCCTTGCCGCCGCACGGGATCCAGGTCCTGCCCTCCACGCCCACGGTCAAATCGGTTCCATCTGAGACGACTCGAACTTCGCTCTTCGCGTCGAGCCATTCCGCCAGGCGGGTGAGGCCGTCCCCGAAGCGGCGCCATTCGCCGACCGGATCGTCCTCATCGAGCCGGCCGGCGCCGTAGACGAACTCCTCGTACTGGGCGAGGGACATCTCCGCGTCCTGCGCCGCCGAGTACGTAGGAAACAGGGTGATCACCCAGCGAAGCTCTCCTGCCGCGGCACGCTCGAGGTAGCGATCACGGAGCTGCTCGCGGGCCCGGCCGGCGAGGGCTAGCCGCTCTGGATCGATCGAGCTCAGCGTGCGCGTGTTGAACTCGGCCTCGAACACCATCCTCACATCCGCACGCTCGTAGTCCTCAACTCTGGCTGGATTCACCCACTGGAGCTGCGCATCGGTGCCGTGAGCGAGGAGCGTCTCGGTCAGCCCGTCGACCGCGAGCCGCGTCTGCGGGTGAGCGCCGGCCTCGATGACGCGCCGCGCGACCGCCAAGACGAGGGGTGCCGCCAGCGGGGAGCTCTCGATGAGCACGAGCTGGCCCGGCTGCACCTCCGTCGAGTAGTCAACGAGGACGCTGGCAAGCCGCTCGATGCGCGGGACGGTATTCACGCGTGGACGACCGGCTCGCTCAGAAACTCCCCGGCTTTCCAGACGAGCTCGCCGTCGGCGTAGACCTCCCCCTCCTCGCGCAGGTCGCAGATCATGTCCCAGTGCAGGCCGGAGGAGTTCTCGCCCCCCGCCTGGGCGAACGCCGCTCCGAGCGCGAGGTGCATGGTCCCGCCGATCTTTTCGTCAAACAGGATGTTGCGCGTGAAGCGGTCGATCTCGTAGTTCAGCCCGAAGGCGACCTCGCCGAGGACGCGGGCTCCGTCGTCCATGTCCAGGAGCGAGCGCAGGTAGTCCTGACCGCGCACCGCCTCGGCCAAGACGACGCGACCTTCCTCGAACCGCAACCGGATGTCCTCCACCTCACGGCCCTGGAAGATGGCGGGAAACGTGTAGCGGATCTCACCCTCGGTCTCGCGCTCGCGCGGGCTCGTGAAGACCTCGCCGTCGGGCATGTTGAACTTCCCGTCCGCCGCAAGCCACGTCCTTCCCTCGACGCCAAGGCGGAGATCAGTGTCCGGGCCGACGATCCGGAGCTCGCGGACCGACCCGAGCTCCTCGGCCCGCGCGCCCAGGCCCTGCGCCACCTCGCTCCAGTGCGCGGCCGGGTTCTCCACGTCGGTGTGACAGGCGGCGAAGACGAACGACTCGTACTCCTCGAGCGACATGTCTGCATCCTGCGCGTGTGCGAACGTCGGGTGGAGCGTTCCGCACCACCGCATCTCGCCGCTCGCGATCCGCTCCCAGCGACGGTTCGAAAGCGGCCGGTGCGCGGCGATGTAGCGGCTGTGCTTCCCCGGATCGACCCGGGTGAGAGAGCGCGTGTTCGCTTCCGACCAGATTGTGACGAGGGCGTCGATCGTCTCCATTTCGGAGACGTGCACCGGGGAGATGTAAGCGAGCTGCTCCTCGGACCCAGATTCGAGCAGGAGCTCGAGCAGCCCGTCGATCGAAAGGTTGGTATACGGGTGCGCCCCGACCGCGAGCGCCGCCCGGTACGTCGCCAGCGCGAGCGGGGCGGCGATCTCGAGCCCGTCGATCCGGACGACTTGGCCTTCGCTCAGCTCGAGCGAGTAGTTGACGACGAGGTCGCCGAGCCGTTCGATGCGTGGGTCGGTCACGCGAGTCTTATACCGGAGCGCGCAGAGAGCCGGCCGGCAGCGCCCCGAGGACTGCGTCTACAAGCGCACCGGCCCCGAACCGCACGGGGTCGTCCGCAGGCAGGCCAGTCTCGTCCGCAGCAGCCGCTGTCGCCGCGCGGGCGGCGTCCTCGTCGAGTGTCCGAGTGTTCAGCGCGATGGCCGCGACGCCAGCCCGCCGGGCGGGCAGCGACATGCGCTCGTGGAGCTCGACGAGTTCGCGGAGGGGGAGGATCGGGTGTCCGGGGCATCCTTCGATCTCGGTCGCGCCCGCCTGGTGGCAGAGCACGAGGACGTGCGGAGCGCTCCCGTGCAAAAGCCCGAGCGTGACACCTGAGTACTGCGGGTGGATGAGCGAGCCCTGCCCCTCCACCCAGAGGAGGTCGCCGCGGGTCGCTCCCTCGACGACGAGCTGCTCTGCGGCGCCCGCGACGAAGTCCGCGATGACAGCGTCGACCGAGATTCCCCACCCGGCGATCGCGATCCCGGTTTGGCCTGTGGGGACGAACACTGACCGGATGCCGCGCTCGCGAGCGGCGCGGTCGAGCTCGAGCGAGACGGTCATCTTGCCGATTGCGCAGTCGGATCCGACGGTGAGGACGACCGCCGCCTCCTGCTCGAGATTCGCTCCCGACGGGACGGTCAGACCGGCGGGCGGCCGGCGGAGGTCACGAAGCTCGACTCCGTGCTTCGCGGCGAGGACGACCAGTTCCGGATCTTCGTCCAGGAACTCGTGCATTCCCGACTCGACGTCGAGCCCGGCCGCAATCGCGTCTCGGAGGATCGTCTGCCAGGCCTGGGGCAGCCTCCCACCCGAGGTGGCGACGCCCACGAGGGCCGTGTTCGGTTCGTACCGAAGTGCCTCCTTGACGGATCCGACGACAG
>DATHAG010000174.1:0-7796 GCA_035296825.1 Gaiellaceae bacterium
CCGGACCTCGTGGCGCCGCTCGCCGCCGTGCTCGATGCGGCCGCAGGTCGCGATCCCGAAGCGGAGGCGCGCCGGGTGCACGCCGAGGATCCGGACGGCTTCTCGGCACTCGCCCAGATCGCGTCGGGCGGCTACTACATGAACCTCAAGATCCGCAAGCGGATCGGGTATCCGGGCCAGGGGAAGCGGCTCCCCTTCTCGGACGAGGCCGAGTACGACCTCCGCGACGGGCTTCTCGACCCGGTCTTCGAGCGCGGGGCGATCAACGAAACCGAGCCGCCGCCGCCCGATCCGGTCGAACCGGCCGCGCCGCTCAAGTTCTCGATGGGCGGCAACGGCGAGAAGGCGGACGTCGTCGTCATCGGAGCCGGCGCCGGAGGGTCTGTCGCCGCACGGCACCTCGCGGAGGCGGGGTTCTCGGTCGTCTGCCTCGAGCAAGGTGGCTGGGAGAACGCCGGCGACTTCCCCGGCGACAAGCTCGAGTGGGAGCTCGTCTCCGACGCGCAGTGGAGCCCGAACCCCAACACCCGAAAGCACCCGTCCGACTACCCGCTCGAGTGCTCCCGGTCTCCGATCACGCCCGTGATGTACAACGCCGTCGGCGGCAGCACGATTCATTTCTGCGCCCAGTGGGTGCGCCTGCGCCCGCAGGACTACAAGCTCCGCACACTCCACGGCATTGCCGACGACTGGCCCCTCTCCTACGAGGAGATGAAGCCCTACTACGAGCAGATCGACCAGGAGATGCAGATCTCAGGCATGGCCGGCGATCCGAACTACCCGCCCGGGCCGGCGCCGCTCCTTCCACCGCTCCCGATCGGAGCCATCGGGCGGAGGGCGGCGGAAGGAATGAACAGGCTCAGCTGGCACTGGTGGCCGGCTGCACACGCCATCCGTTCAGAGGCGGTCGGCAATCTCGCCGGCTGCGAGCGCACAGGCGCGTGCATGTGGGGCTGCCCGGTGGGCGCGAAGAGCTCGACCGACACGACCATGTGGCCGCAGGCGATCGCACACGGCGCCAAGCTCATCACCGGCGCGCGCGTGCGCGAGATCACGACGAACGGAAACGGCCTCGCAACCGGCGCGATCTACATCGACCGCGACGGGAACGAGCAGCGGCAGGAGGCGAGCGTCGTCATCGTGGCGGGAAACGGCGTCGGCACGGCGCGCCTCCTTCTCCTTTCAGGTGGAGACGACGGGCTGGCGAACTCCTCGGGCCTCGTCGGCAAGCGGCTCATGCTGCATCCGTACATGAGCGTCCTCGGGATCTACGAGGACAACCTCGAGGGGTGGCTCGGCCCGTGGGGGACGCAGCTCCTCTCGCTCGAGTTCGCCGACCACGACGAGTCGCGCGGCTTCCCGCTCGGCGCGCAGTGGGACGTGATGCCGCTCGGCGGGCCGCTGTTCTCGCTCTTCCGCTACGACGAGCTCCCCTTCGACGAGCGCTGGGGAGCCGCAGTCCATGACCTGACGGAGACGACGCTCGGGCACGCGTTCGACTGGGGCGTCGGAATCGAGGATCTCCCACACGAGTCGAACACCGTCACGATCGATCCCGGGCTCACGGACTCCGACGGGATTCCGGCGCCGAAGATCACGTTCACGATCGATGACGAGATGCGTGCGAACCTGGCGTTCCAGCTGGAGAGGGCGCAGGAGGCGCACGAGGCCGCCGGGGCGGTCAAGACGATCGTGGCGGACTGGTCTCAGTGGGGCTGGCACCTCCTCGGCACGGCACGGATGGGCGATGATCCGGCAACGTCGGTCGTCGACCGCTGGTGCGCGGCCCACGACATCCCGAACCTCTACGTCCTCGACGGCGCGGTCTTCCCCACGTCGGGCCCGATGGCGCCAACGGCGACGATCTGCGCCAACTCGCTGCGCTGCACCGCCCGTCTCATCGAGCGCGCGCACCTGCAGCGGATTCCCGCCTGAGTCAGTCGGCGAGGTCGAAGGTGATCTGCTTCGTCTCCGTCAGCGCGTCGATCATCCAGCCGGCGAGCTCGCGGCCAGCCCCCGATTTCTTCGCCCCGCCGAACGGCGCCAGCTGGTCCCAGTAATTCGTCGTCTCGTTGATGTGCACCGTCCCGTGCCGAAGCTCCTCGGCCGCATGCCAGGCGTCGTGGAGCGACCGCGTGAAGACGGCGGCGGTGAGGCCATAGTCGGTCTCGTTCGCGACGGCGAGCGCCTCGTCGAGGTCGCCGAACGTCATGATCGGCGCCACCGGGCCGAAGGTTTCCTCCCTGGCGATGCTCATGTCGCTCGTCACACCCTCGAGAATCGTGGGCTCGTGGAAGCGGCCCTCGTGCCCGCCCCCGTAGACGACCCGCGCGCCCTTGGCGACGGCGTCCTCGACGTGCTCGATCGTCCGGGCCAGCACATCGTCCGTGCAGAGTGGCCCCATGTCCGTCTCCTCCTCGAGCGGATCGCCCACACGAAGCGCCTTCGTCCGCTCGACGAGCGCTGCGACGAACTCGTCCTTCACGGACTCGTGCACGAGGATGCGCTCAGCCGCGGTGCAGCACTGGCCGGCCAGGTAGAAGCAGCCCACGATGGCTGCATCAGCGGCCTTTTCGAGGTTCGCGTCCGCGAGCACGATCTGCGGGCCGTTGCCGCCGAGCTCGAGGACGCGATTCTTAAGGGCGGCGTCCCGAGCGACCTGCTCGCCGGTCTTGGTCGAGCCGGTGAAGACGACGGAGGCCACGTCGGGATTGGTGACGAGCGCCGATCCGACGTCACCGCGGCCGTGCACGACGTTCAGCGTCCCCGGCGGGAAGCCCGCGTCGTGGATCACCTCGGCGAACATGTTGGCGCAAAGCGGGGCCTGCTCGGACGGCTTCCAGACGACGGTGCAGCCCACCGCCAGGCCGTACACGATCGGGATCCCCGCGATGTCGACGGGAAAATTCCATGGCGTTACGGCAGCGACGACTCCGATCGGCTCCTGCACGACGATGATGCGCTTGGCGTTCGAGCGCTCCTGTGTGGACGGGAGGACCATTCCCGCATGGCGAAGGACGTCCTCCGATGCGCGGCGGAAATGGTCGGCGGTGTACTCGACCATCTCCTCCCGGGACTCGCGAATCGTCTTGCCGACCTCTTTCGTGATCTGCTCGGCGATCTCGTCGGCCCGCTCCATGCAGATGTCGAAGGCCGCCCGACAGAGCTCCACCCGCTCGAGCAGGGAGACTTTGCGCCAGACGCGGAAGGCTTCGGCGGCAGCTCGGACCGCGGCCTCGACCTGGGTGGCCGAGGAGGCGGTGACCGTGCCGAGGAGCTCGTCCGTCGCCGGGTTCCTGACCTCGATCTCCTCGCCGTCGCCGGGAACCCACTCTCCTCCGATGTAGGCGTCCTGTCGAATCGCTATCGCCATGTCGCTCCTTTCAGCGTCGTCAGCAGCATCTTCGCACGCCGCAGCGCCGTCATTGAACTTGCCTTGCGCGAGTGTTACCGTCGCGCATCTCGTGCGGTGTATCAGTCCGATCTGGCGTCTAGAGTCGGCACCCGGCTAGGGGCGTCTTTCGATGCAGAGGAGGATGCATGGCTGAAGTTGCTGTAGACGAACGGCGTCTCCTCAAGACGATCCGCTGGTGGGACGGGTTCGTCATCGGTCTCGCGAACCCGGGCTTTCTGCTCATTGCGCTCTGGGGCTCGATCATCGCGCTCGGCGGCAAGTGGGCGATCGCGCTGTTCGTCGTCTCGGCGATCATCGGCGCGCTGCAGGCGTACATCTACTGCGAGCCCGCCGCGATGTTCCCGGACAAGCCGGGCGGCCTGTCTGTCTACGCGCGCGAGGGCTGGCGCAAGCACTTCTCCTTCGCGGGCCCGATTGCCGTCTTCGGCTACTGGTTCGCGTGGTCGAGCGTGCTCGCGATCTACGGCAGCCTGATCGGCTACCTCCTGCTCGCCGAGTTCGGAGGCGACGGCTACCTCGCCACCCACGTCTACAACCCACCGATCATCCAGCCGCTCGGCTGGGCGCAGCTCATCGGCGTCATGTGCATCGTCCTCTGCTGGGTGTTCAACATCCGCGGGATGCGCCCCGCGGTCGGCCTGAGCTACGTCGTCGGCGCTCTGATGATTCTCCCGGTCCTCGTGATCGCCATCGGCGGCTTCATCACCGGCGATTTCTCGAACCACCAGATCGACTCGAACTTCGTGGCGGCAAACGTGGAGTTCTACGGCGACTCGGCGACGTTCTTCAACCAGTTCGTGATGATCATGGTCTGGCTCTACATACTCGGGTGGTCGACCTACGGGCCGGAGTCCGGCGCGACGTTCGCGCCGGAGTACAAGGACACGATCAACGACACCCGCAAGGCGCTGATCTCGGTGGGCGCGCTCAACGTCTTCCTCTCGATCATGCTCCCGATCGTCGTCATCGGGTCGATCGGCTACAACGGCCTCTACAGCGACCTCACGGGCGTGGTGTGGCTCACCGACGTCGTCAACACGATCGCGGGCGACACCTTCGGGAAGTTCCTCGTCGTCTGTCTCTGCGGCGGCCTTCTCCTGTCGATGAACACGGCAACCATGGACGGCTCGCGGGCGCTCTACGCCCTGTCCGAGGAGAAGATGACAATCAAGCAGCTCGGCGTCCTGAACAAGCGCAACGTGCCGGGCCGAGCGATGACGGTCGACATGCTCCTGAACATCTTCCTGCTCCTCTACTTCCAGAACATCTACTTCATCCTTGCGGCAGGCAATCTCGGGTACATGCTCTCGCACGTGATCGCTTTGTCCGGGGTCCTGTGGTTACGCAGAGACCGCCCGAACTGGCCACGCCCCATCAAGCTCGGGAAGGCGTGGATGTGGATGGCAGGCTTGTTCTGCGCCCTGAACTCGCTCTTCATCATCTTCGGGCTGTACGGGCTGAAGTACACCGGGTACGGGTTCGACTACCTGAGCGACGAGTACGCTGCCTTCCTCGCCGGAACGGGCCCGGTGCCCAGCCCGACGGCGAGGGTCCCGGAGATCGTGGCGGTCGGCCTCGGGGTGCTGCTGGCCGGCGTCCTCGGCTACATCATCGCTCAAAAGCAGTGGGGCAAGTCGGTCCACTGGACCGACCCGAGCGACGAGCAGCCGACGCAGGAGGCGATCGAAGGAGCGGCGGCCGCTGGTCGAGGCGCTGCAGCTCCCGCAACGGCCGGCTAAGGAGTCACACCAGGCTCGACACGAGGGGCGGGGAAACCCGCCCCTCGTCGTCTCGCGGACTACAATCGTTTGGAGAGTCGCGTGGCCATTCCCATCACCGTCAGGTGCGAGTGCGGAGAGACTCACAAGGCAAACCTCGGAGATGTCCTCGAGTGTTCCTGTGGGCGTCGCTACGACACGTCGGAGATCTCCACGAGCAACTTCCCGCAGGTCCGTGAGCACCAAGCGAAGGCGAGGCTTTACGTCAGATTCGGCGCCGTCTTCATCGTGGCAGCCGGCCTGATCGCGTACTTCGTCTGGGACTTCTGGGCCGCGGCCGTCACCGTGCCCCTCGCCGCGATGCTCTGGTTCTGGTACATCCGCCGCTGGTTCATGCGGCGGTTCGTTCCGTCGCCGGGCGAGCTCCCCACGGTCGAGCTGGGGGCGTCGAACGAGTGACCCGCGAGACGCTCGACCGTGCGGCGCCCCCTGAAACGGGGCCCGCGGCGCGGAACGTGCGTCCCGTGATGCTCCTCACCCTGAACGTCGAGCTCGAGGAGCCCGCAATCGCCTTCGCGATCGACTCGGCAGCGGAAGTGGGCGCCGAGCTCTACATCTGCGACGCAATCCCGCTCGAGTATCGAAACTATGTCGGGCATGTCGCCCGTCAGTACGCCGAGCAGATGAACCGCAAGCATCTCGACGCGGTCGCCAGGCGGGCGCGCGAGCACGGCGTGACGACAACGCAGCTCGCGTTCCACAACCCGAAGCCCGTCAAGACGGCCCTCGAGGTCGCCCAGACCGAGCGGATCGGCCTGCTTGTCTTCGGCGCCAACCGAAAGGAGCTCGGAAAACGCACCTTCCGGAAGGCTGTGAAGCGGATCCGAGAGAACCCGCCCTGCCTGGTCTGGGTCCCGGCGGACTGAACGCTCGCAACTCTTGGCGCTTGCAAGCCTGACGCAGCGACCTCAGAATGCCGGTTCCGGTTCGGTCCAAAGGAGGCTTCCGCGAATGGCGCGTGACCCGAAGCACGACATCCTCTTCGAGCCGATCGACATCGGCCCGAAGACCATGAAGAACCGCTTCTACCAGATCCCCCACTGCAACGGGTTCGGATCGGAGAAGCCCCTCAACCAGGCGTACTTCCGGGCCATGAAGGCCGAAGGTGGCTACGCCGCGGTCTGTACGGAGTACTGCTCCATTCATCCGGAGTCGGATGACACGCACAGGGTTTCCGCGCGCCTCTGGGACGACGACGACATCAAGAACCTCGGCCTCATGTGCGACATGCTCCACGAGCATGGGGCCCTCGCCGCAGCCGAGCTCTGGTACGGCGGCCCGCATGCACCCTGCATGGAGACGCGCTGCGTCCCGCGCGCCCCGTCCCAGATCCCGTCGGACTTCGAGCACCTCACGTATCCGAAGGAGATGGACAAGGATGATATCCGCGAGGTCCAGGGCTTCTACGTCGAAGCGGCGAAGCGCGCACGCGAGGCTGGCTTCGACATCGTCTACGTCTACGGCTCGCACTCCTACCTCCCCCAGCAGTTCCTGACGCCGTACTACAACCGGCGCAAGGACGAGTACGGCGGCTCCTTCGAGAACCGCGCGCGTTTCTGGCGCGAGACGATCGAGCAGGTACGCGAGGCCGTCGGCAACGACTGCGCGATCGCCGTCCGCATGTCGACCGACATGTTCATGGGCGAGGCCGGCACGCAGCTCGAACGCGACTGCCTGCCGTTCGTGGAGCTCGTGGACGAGATCGTGGACGTCTGGGACATCAACGTCTCCGGAATCTCGGAGTGGGGCGAGGACGCGACCCCGTCCCGCTTCTACGAGTCCGGCCGCATGCTCCCCTGGCAGAAGGCCGTCAAGGGCGTCTCGAAGAAGCCCGTGCTCGGCGTCGGGCGCTTCACGAGCCCGGACCTCATGGTCGAGGCGATCAACGACGGCGCGCTCGACATCATCGCCACCTGCCGGCCTTCGATCTCCGATCCCTTCCTTCCGAAGAAGATCGACGAGGGCAGGCTCGACGACATCCGCGAGTGCATCGGCTGCAACATCTGCATCTCACGCTGGGAGATCGGCGGCCCGCCGGTCATCTGCACGCAGAACGCGACCGCGGGCGAGGAGTACCGGCGCGGCTGGCACCCGGAGAAGTTCGACAAGGCCTCGAACGCCGACAACGACGTGCTCGTCGTCGGAGCGGGCCCGGCCGGGATGGAGTGCGCGCGCGTCCTCGGCGAGCGCGGCATGCGCCGCGTCCACCTCGTCGAGGGGCAGGACGACATGGGCGGAATCATGCGCTGGATTCCGCAGTTCCCCGGGCTCGGCGAATGGGGCCGCGTCGTCAACTACCGGAAGATCCAGATCGACAAGCTGAAGAACGTCGAGTTCATCCCGAACACGCGGCTCGACGCGGACGGCGTCAAGAACTACGGTGCCGAGATCGTCATTGTCGCGACCGGCGGCTACTGGGCAACTGACGGCCTCAACGGCTGCACCCACGACACAATCCCCGGAGCGGACGCCTCGCAGGCGTGGTGCGCGACTCCGGAGCAGATCATGGTCGAGGGCAAGGCCGTCGGCGACAAGGTGCTGATCGTCGACAACGACGGCTACTTCACCGGCGTCTCGCTCGCCGAGAAACTCGCCGAGGAGGG
>DATHAG010000175.1:0-3590 GCA_035296825.1 Gaiellaceae bacterium
GATGTCGGTGTTCCAGGGGCTCATGACCAGGGGGTGGACCCCGGCCTCGGCGGCCCAGTAACCGTAGGGGAGGAGATAGTGGGCGTGTACGAGGTCGACGTCGAGCCGCCGCGCCAGTCGCGCGATCGCGGGAGCGAAGAGGTAGCGCCGGACGAACGGCACGCGCGTACCGGCCCCGAGCTCCCGTACATCGTGGGCGGTGATTCCGGCGAGCTCTTTCTCTCGCGGCGTGATCCGGTCGCTGACGATGTGGACTTGGTGGCCGAGCTCGGCGAGACGCCAGGCCCAGCGGAGGAAGATCACGGACCGCCCATCGCCGACGCCCAGGATGCGCAACGGCTCGGGGGCGCTCACGTGTTCGCCTTTCGAGTCCCGAGTGCCCGCCGCCGTGGCCGCGAGAGCGCGCCTCGTGCGAGCCGCGCTCCGTGGACGAGGGCGGGCTTGGGGTCGTCGATCGCGAAGACGGCATCCATATACGGTGGCCGCTGAAGCGCGGGGCTCGAGCCCCGCGCGAAGGTGATCGCCCAGCGCTTCCCTTCTGAACGCATGCGGACGGGCTCGGGTGGGTCGCCGACGAGATCCCGGTAGGCGATCCAGGGGAGGTCGACGCCACAGGCGGCTGCAAGCCCGTGCCACTGCCAGAGCCGCGGATTGATCTCCATCAGCTTGTAGCGCCCGTCGCGTGGATCCCGCTTGAACTCGACCTGGCAGAGCCCGTGAAAGCCGAGCGCCCGTAGGAATCGGAGCCCCTCGTCCACGACCTCATCGACCCAGACAGCCTCGCCGACCCGGCAGGTGCCCATGGAGCTCCGTGTCTGGCGGAGCTTGCGGCCCGAGAAGAGCCCGAGCGGCTCACCTTCGCGGTTCAGATAGCTCCCGAGCGAGTACAGCTCGTCGTCTCCGCCGGGGATGAATTCCTGCACCATCGGCTCGAAGCTCGCCGCGAGGTCGAAGGCCTCCTCGAGCTCCTCCTGGGTGTCGCAGCGGAATGCCTGGCGCCCGAATTGGCGCCTGAAGCCCTCGGGTGCCGAGGGCTTCACCAGCACGGGGTACCCGAGATCACTGCCTACCGCCACTGCCTCCTCCTTCGAGCGAGGGTGCCGCGTGCCCGGAGTCGGCACCCCGACGGACTCCGCCACGTCGAGCTGGTGGCGCTTGCTCTGGATTGCCTCGAGATCCGACCACGAGGGAAACGGGAAGCGCAACGAAACGGGGACCTCTTCGACGTGGCGCGCAAGAGCGTTCAGATACTCGTCATGGGTTGGAAAGACCGGGACCGTGTCGTCCCCGGCCTGCTCCGCGAGAGCCGCGACGGCCTCGACGAAGGCCTTCTCGTGGGTTGCGGGATCTGGTGCGAGCGTGCGCTCGGCGTAGCGAGAGCGGTAACCGAGCGCCCAGGAGCGATGGTCGACGGCGAGGACGCGCAAGCCGTGGCGGCCGAGCGAGCGGATGGCTGCAAGCCCGTTCACCCAGCCGACTTCGGCCACGACGGCGGTTCCACGGCGGGTCGGCATGCGGCCGGAGTGTACGTTTGGGTCGGCGAGCGGCGGGTGCTAGGCGGAGCTCTTGAGAAGCTCCCAGCCTTGGCGGAGGAAGGGCGTCCGGTCGACGACGGCGCCGATCTCGGAAGGTGGATGGACGCCCTCGTCCGTGACGATCCGGTCGATGTACTCGGACGGGGTCAGGTCCCAGCCCCTCTCCTCCGGCTCGACGGGGTCGTACGGGACGAGCTTTAGCGTCTCGCAGGCCACGACGACCGGAACGCCCGCCTCTTTGGCCGCCTTGGCCAGCGCCTGGGTGCCGACCTTGTTCACGAGGGAGCCGTCGATGTACACGCCGTCCGCGCCCACGAGGAAGAGGTCGACCGTCGCCACCGCGCGCTCGGCGTCCTCGTCGGCGACGAGCTCGACGGTGAGGCCTTCTGCGGTGAGCTCCTCCGAGAAGGGCCGACCCTCGCCGTGGGGCTCTGAGACCGTGCAGACGATTCTCGCCGGCTGCGCGTGCACGAGCGCCTCGCGCACCGTCGCGGACGCCGAATGCGTCATGACCGTGCCCTTCAGGTCCTCGGAGAGAAGCACCGAGATCGAGTGGGTGGCACGGTCCTTCTGGGCGATCAGGGCTGCCGCTTCTTCGATGAGGCGCTCGGTCGACCTTGAGGCCGCGACGACGCGACCGACTGCCCCAGCGACGGCGCCCATCGCCGGGCGCGCCGACGCGAGCGCACGCCCCGCTTCGAGGGGGTCAGCGCCCGCCTGAACGGTCTCCGCCAGCGCCTCGACCGCTTGCCGGGCAAGCCAGCCGGCGCCGTGCGTCGTGTTCGTGGCGATCAGGTCGATTCGCTCGTTCAGCTTCTGGTCCATGCGGCTGGAGTCCCTTCCTGGGCAGCAGGCTAACAGGGGGGCGGCTCGCGACCTTGGTAGCCTCTGCCACGATGACGGAGGTCGAGACCGCCGCCGCGCCGCTCCCAGCGCTCGCAGGCGACCCGCGCCCCGAGATTTCACTCGTCGTCCCGGTCTACAACGAGGAGTCGACGCTCGAGGAGGTCTATCGCCAGGCCGTTGCGGCGCTCGAGAGCCTCGGACGCCCGTACGAGGTGATCTTGATCGACGACGGTTCCGCGGACGGGACCTGGGCGATCGTGGAACGGCTCAACGATGCCGACCCGCATGTCCGGGGAGTCCGGTTCAAGCGGAATTTCGGTCAGCATCCAGCCATGCACGCCGGGCTGGTTCGAGCTCGAGGGGACATCGTCGTGACGATGGACGGCGATCTCCAGAACACGCCAGCCGATCTCCCGAAGCTCGTCGCCGCTGTCGAGGCCGGGAGTGACGTGGCCAGCGGGAGGCGGCGAGGCCGCGAAGATGCGTGGGGCCGGACCCTGCCCTCACGACTCATCAACCGCATGCTTCGCGGCTTCACGAACGTCGACATCGCCGACTTCGGCTGTGCCTTCAACGCGTACCGGCGGAGCGCGATCGAGCCCGTACTAGGGTCGATCGGCAAGCAGAAGTTCACAAAGGCGCTCGTGCTTTCGGCCGGTGCCAGTGTCGTCGAGGTCGACCTCGAGCACCGGGCTCGTGAAGGCCAGTCGCGCTACTCGCCCTTCCGGCTCGTCCGCCTCGCGCTGCACGTCCTGGCGGGCTTCTGGCCACAGCCGATCCAGTGGGCGGGGATCCTGATCGGCGCATCGTCGTGTCTCTTGTCGCTTGCAGCGGCGATCTGGGGCGGGGTCATCTGGATTGCCAGCGGCGACTTTCCAGGCCAGATCTTCCTGGCGGCGCTCGTCCTGGGAGTCTTGGGAATCCAGGGCTTCATCCTGGCGCTAGTGGGCGAGTACCTCGGCCGGATCCAGCGGGACGTGGAGGGTCGGCCTCTCTACACGGTCGAGCGCGAGCTGGGCTGAGGGCTGCGGCGGCTTCCGAGAGCCGCTGACTAGACTCCGCCGGGCTATGGCTGCCACGCGAGTGCTGGTCACCGGGGGTTGCGGGTTCATCCCTTCGAACCTCATCCGCCACCTGCTGACCCAGACACCTTACGAGGTGGTGAACGTCGACGCCCTGACCTACGCGGGAAACCTCGACAACATCGCC
>DATHAG010000176.1:0-7997 GCA_035296825.1 Gaiellaceae bacterium
GAGAGCCCTGCTACAGGCCGCAATTTTTGGGACAAAATTGGTTCTTCGTTCTCAGATATGACAACTGAAAATCCAGTTGTGCAGGTATTTTAGAGCGGATGATGGGACTCGAACCCACGACCTTCTGCATGGCAAGCAGACGCTCTAGCCAACTGAGCTACATCCGCGAGTCAGATCATCATAGCCGCTCGCCGGTGCTATCCAGGGCCTCGTTCACGAGCCGGTCGGCTAGCTCGTTGTGCTCGCGGCGGACCGCCGTATAGCGGACGGATGGGATCTGGTGGGCCAGTTTGGCGGCCTCGAGCGAAAGCTCGATGAGCGCCTTGTTCTTAACTCGATACTCGCCTCTCATCTGCTTCACAAGGAGCTCGGAGTCCGAGATGACCTCGAGCTCGTCGACCTTGAGCTCGACCGCTTGGCGAAGACCGTCGACGAGGGCCCGGTACTCGGCCACGTTGTTCGTCGCGACCCCGATCGCCTCGCCGTGTGCGTGGAGCACCGTGCCATCCTCGGTCTCGAGGACATACGCCGCGGCCGCAGGGCCGGGATTGCCGCGCGAGCCGCCGTCGGTCGAGAGGCGCGCCTTCACGGTGCCGGCACGAGCGAGTAGAGATCGACGGCGGGCTCCTCGTAGGGGTGCGCTGCCCGGAGAGCTGCAAGCACTTCTCCCTCGCGCTCGACGGGATAGATCGTCTCGAGCCTGAGCTCGGGAACACGCTCCTCACGCCCGCGCTCGCCGATCGCCGGCGCTGCCCCCTCCCCGGCCAAGAACGTGCCGGTGCCCGGCGTGTACCACGAGCAGCGCTCGTACTCCCCGATCCGCCCCGCTCCTGCGCCAAAAAGCGCGTCGCGTACGGATTCAAGAGCCTCCGCCGGCAGGAACACGACGAGCTTGCGCTGCTCTATCACGATCTCGGCACACCTCGAGCGCCACGCGCGCGCTTTTCAGCGCTACCGTTGTGACAGGGGGTAACCATCGGGGGTGCCCCCGGGCGCGACTCCACGGCAGGCTGAGTCAATGCGCGACGCTCCGACCTGGCGCCGTTAAGGCATTGGCGAGTCCATCGCGTCGATCTGCGCGCGCTGGAGCTTGCCGGAGTAGTCGACGTAGATCGACTTCCACTCGGTGTAGAAGTCGAGCGCAGCCTGCCCCGCCTCGCGGTGGCCGTTCCCCGTTCCCTTGGTGCCGCCGAACGGCAGATGCACCTCCGCACCGGTCGTCCCCGCGTTGATGTAGGTGATGCCCGCGTTCAGATCCCTCATCGCACGGAACGCCTTGTTGACGTCCCGCGTGAAGATCGAAGACGAGAGGCCGAACGGGATCCCGTTCGCGACTCTGATCGCCTCGTCGATGTCGGTGGCGCGGATGAGCGCAGTCGTGGGACCGAAGATCTCTTCCTGGGCAATCCGCATGCCCGGCTCGACCTCGGCGAACACCGTCGGCCGGTAGAAATATCCTTTGTCCAGACCGTTCTCAGTCGCGACCTCTCCCCCGGTCTCGAGCGTCGCCCCTTCCTGCTTCCCGATCTCCGTGTAGGAATGGATCTTGTCGAGCGCAGCCTGGTTGATGACCGGGCCGACGTCGGTGTCCTCGTCCAACCCGTTCCCGAGCCGCATCTTCTCGGCGCGAGCGACGAGCCTCGACCGGAGCTCGTCGTAGACCCGGCCGTGTGCAATCACGCGGCTCGCGGCCGTGCATCGCTGCCCGGAGGTTCCAAAGGCCGACCACAGGATGCCCTCGACCGTCAGGTCGATGTCGGCGTCGGCCATGACGATGATTGCGTTCTTACCGCCGAGCTCCAGGTGGACGTGCTTCAGGAGCGGAGCCGCGTTCTGCGTCACCTGGACCCCGACCTCGTGCGAGCCCGTGAACGTGATCAGCGGCACGTCGGGATGGCGCACGAGCTGGGCGCCGACGGTCTTCCCCGCCCCGTGAACGATGTTCAGGACTCCCGGCGGCAGCCCCGCCTCCTCGAAGATCTCCACAAAGCGCTCGGCCAGGAGCGGCGTTTCCGCCGCGGGCTTCAGGACGACCGTGTTACCGCAGACCAGCGCCGGCGCGATCTTCCAGCTCGGGATCGCGATGGGGAAGTTCCAGGGTGTGATCGCGCCTACGACACCGACCGGATTCCGGGTCGACATCATGAACTTGTCGCGCAGCTCGGAGGGAGTCGTCTGCCCGAAGAGGCGCCTGCCCTCGCCGGCCATGTAGTACGTCATGTCGATCGCTTCCTGGACGTCCCCGGCAGCCTCGGGCCGGACTTTGCCCATCTCCTGTGTCATCTCCCCGGCCAGCTCGTCCTTGCGCTCAGCGATGAGTTGCCCCACGCGGAAGAGGACTTCCCCACGCTTCGGGGCGGGAACCAGTCGCCAGTGCTCGTAGGCGTCCTTGGCCGCCGAGATCGCCCTGTCCATGTCGTCGACGCCCGAGCTCGGAAAGCTGCCGAGCACCTCTCCGGTCGCCGGGTTCCTCGTCTCGAACGTCTCGCCGCCGGCGGCCTCGACCCACTCCCCTCCGATGTAGTTGCGGTACGTCTTCGTGCCGAGCAGCGCCATTTGGCTCCCCTGGTCGATTCCAGCCCATCCTACCCGGGGGGTTCACGCCGCCGGACTGGGGTATGAGCGCTTGGGGGGAAGCCACTCGACGGAAGGAATGCCGTGGAAACCTGGCTCATCATCGTGATCGTTGTGGCCGTCGTCGTCGTCCTTGCCCTCATCCTCCTCCTGGCCGGGACAAAGGCACGCGAAAAGAGGCTCGAAAGCCGGCGCTCGGAAGCAGGAGAGCTTCGGGGAGAAGCCGAGGCGCGTGCCCGCCGAGCGGAGGAACGCGAAGCGCTCGCGAAAGAGGAGGCTGAGCTAGCGAGACGGGAGCGTGAAGTCGCCCGTTCTCACGCCCGTCAGGCAGACGAGATCGACCCGGACGTCGAGACGTAGGCTGCCCTACTCGAAAGCGAGGCCGCGCCGTGAGAGCTCCACGAAGTCGAAGCGGCCCTCGACGGTCGCCTCCACCTCGAACTCCTCCCCGATGTCGGGGTCCTTCCCGATCAGCTCGCGGGCGCGACTCGGCAGGGCCTGGTCGGCTGCCTCCCGCGACTCCCAGAAGTACACCGCACCCCAGCGCTCGGTCACCTCGTCCGAGATCCAGGCCTTGAAGCGTAGGCCCGGCACGTCCTCGAACTGGTCGACCGACTCGTCACGGAGGTAGCGCCGAAGCTCTCCGATCGTCGTTTTCGAATCAGCCAGGTTCCAGAGGACGAGCCGGACGATCAAGCAGATTTTTGGTCGCTAATCGGCCTGCGCACGCGGAGCAGCGATCTAGTCGTCCGGCGCGTCAGTGGCTGGAAACGTCCCGGGGATCCGGGAGCGCCGGCGGTCGCGGACTTGACGCTTCCCGCCAGGGGCGTTCGCGCCCGCCGTCCGCCGGTCCGGGCCTGAACGTCGGTCGACGATCACGGTCACGTTCTCGTTGTCCTTGTAATGCTCGACGAGCTTCCCGTACAGCTGATCCTCGAGCTCGGAGGGGACGACGCAATAGATCATTCTGAAGGCATCCTAGGAGGGATTGATGGAACGACGCACACGCGTTGCGTTCGCGACCCTCCTGTTCCCGTCGGGGAGTACGTCAGAGCTTGGGGATGTCAGGCGTCACGCGCCCGTCCTCGCCCAGATGGCCGTTCCAGCTCCTGAAACGCTCATCCACCTCATCCAGCTCGTAGCCCCGCTCCGCCAGACGCACCGGCTGCTGTGAATCAAAGACGACCCTGTACTGGTACCACGAGATGTCCCACGCAACCGTGAGCACGACCTCGGTGTTCGTGCCAGAGAGCGGCAGGAAGCTCACCCTCGCCGCACCCAAGCTTTTGGCGATCCCGGCGATCGTGCGCCGGTAAGCGCTTTCGTTGAAGAGATCGGCTGCCTCGACCATCGCCTGTTCCGGCTCCGAGAGGCGTCGGAGCACCGGCTCCGAGACTGTCGGCGGAGGTTCGTGGCGACGGGTGTCGAGAGCGGGGCCGAGCCCGAATCCCCGAAAGCGTCGGCGGCGGCGAGGGGCTTCGGGAACGAGGGGCGTGGTCGGCGTCCCCTCTCTCAGCCAGCCGTATTCGTTCGCAACGTCGGTACAGAGCGCGCAGACATCGACCCACTGGTCGTTCCCGTGCGGGCTGAAGCGTGAAGCCCGCTCGCCCATGAGTAGCGTGCGGTTGCACACGGCACAGGTCCGGAAGATGTCCTGCTTCCTGATGACGGCGCTCATGCCTACGACGCCTTCGCCTCCTCGCGCTCGCGCCTGACCTGTTCAACGATCCGCTCGGCGACGTGCGCGGGTACCTCCTCGTACCGGAGGAAGGTGACCGAGTAGTCGCCGCGACCGCCGGTCATCGAGGTGAGCGACTGCGAGTACGTGAGGACCTCGGACATGGGAACCTCGGCGCGAATCAGTGTCATCCCGCCTCGCGCGTCCATCCCCTGAAGCCTCCCGCGGCGAGAGTTCAGGTCGCCGTTCACGGTTCCGACGCTCTCGTCGGGAACGGTCGCCTCGAGCTGCATGATCGGCTCGAGCAGCACAGGGTTTGCCTTCTCGTAGGCGGCCTTGAACGCCATCGAGCCTGCGATCTTGAATGCCATCTCGGAGGAGTCGACAGAGTGGTACGAGCCGTCCACGAGTTTCACGCGCACGCCCTGGACCGGGGCGCCCGCGAGCTCACCGTGCACCATCGCCTCCTGGATCCCCTTGTCGACCGCAGGCCGGAAGCTCTGCGGGATGACACCACCGACGATCTTGTCGACGAACTCGTAGCCGATTCGGCCCTCGAGCGGCTCGAGGACGATGTGACAATCGCCGAACTGTCCGCGACCCCCGGTCTGTTTCTTGTATCTACCCTGGGCCCGCGCCTCCTTGCGAATCGTCTCGAGGTACGGGACGCGCGGCTGGTGCAGTTCGACGTCGACGCTGAAGCGCCGCCTCATGCGCTCCACAGCAACCTCGACGTGCATCTGGCTCATGCCGGCGAGCAGCTGCTCCCCCGTCTGCTCGTCACGGCGCAGGACGAGCGTCTGGTCTTCCTCAGCGAGCCGCCGGAGGGCCTGCCCCATCTTTTCCTCGTCGCCCTTTGCCTTGGGGGTGATCGCAAAGCTCATGACGGGCTGCGGGAGGTCGAGACTCGGGAGCTCGACCGGCTGGTCCTCCGAGAGGAGCAGGTCGCCGGTTGCAGTCTCCTTCAGCTTCGCGACGGCCCCGATGTCACCGGCCTCGAACGCCTCCGTCGACGTGTGATCCTTGCCCTGGAGCTCCAGGAGTTGGCCGACCCGCTCCTTGCTTCGGGTCCGGGCATTCACCAACGTCGAGTCGCCCTTGAGCTGGCCCGAGAGCACCCGGAACAGCGTGATGCGCCCCGCGAACGGGTCCGCGAGGGTCTTGAAGACAAAAGCAGACGTACCGCCGTTGGACTGCGCGATCTCGAGAGGCTTCTTGGCCGGTGACGGGACGCCTTCGACGAGGAGATCGAGGAGAGCCGCCGCGCCGAGATTTTTCGTGGCGGCACCGCATGCGACCGGAAAGAGATCCCCTCTGGCCACCGCGTTCTTCAACGCTCCGGCAAGCTCGTCACCCGTGATCTCCTCCCCCTCGAGGTAGCGCTCCATTACCTTCTCGTCCGTCTCGACGACTGCGTCGACGAGCTTCTCGCGATGCTCCGCCGCCTGGGCGGCAAGCTCCTCGGGGATCTCCTTCGGCTCCCCCTCTTTCTCCCCCTCGGGCGAGTCGTAGGCGCGCATGTGGAGCAGGTCGATGACGCCCGAGAGCTCGTGCTCTTGGCCGATCGGGATCTCGATTGCAATGCACCGCTCGGAGAGCTGCTCGCGCAGCTGCTCATAGGCCCCGAAGAAATCCGCGCGCTCCCGGTCGAGCATGTTGACGAGGATGAGCCGGGAGATCCCGAGCTCGTCGCAGCGCTCCCAGGACCGGGTGGTCTGCACCTCCACTCCCGCGACCGCGCTGACGACGACGATCGCGCCCTCGACCACGTGCAGCGCGGCGATCGTGTCAGCCTGGAACCCGGGATCGCCGGGCGTGTCGAGGATGTTGATCTTCCGTCCCTGCCACTCGAGATGGCAGAGGGAGGCGGCGAGCGACATCTGGCGCTTGTGCTCCTCCTCTTCCCAGTCGGACACCGTCGTCTGCTGCTCGACCGTCCCGAGCCGGTTGACCGCGCCGCCCTGGAAGAGCAGCGCCTCGACGAGCGAGGTCTTGCCGGTGCCTCGGTGACCGATAACCGCGACGTTGCGGATCTTGCTCGGCTCGTATGAGGTCATGGAGGGGCGAGTCTAGCGACTGCCCGGCAGGCAGTTGAGGCTAGACGTCCGCGACAGCGCGCTGGGCACCGCCGCCCAGGCGGGCTTTGAGCCTCAGGATCGCCTTCGTGTGGAGCTGGGACACGCGAGACTCGGTTACTCCGAGCACCTCGCCGATCTCGCGCAAGGTGAGCTCCTCGTAGTAGTAAAGAGTCACCACGAGCTTCTCCCGCTCCGGCAGTCGTGCGATCGCCTCTCCGAGCGCTTCGCGGAGCTCCGTCTGAGACATGGCCGCCTGAGGCTCGGGCGCGTCGGGATCCTCGAGCGTGTCGATCAGAGCGACGGGGTCGCCGCTGACAGAACTCGACCAGAGCTCGTCGAGGGCGGCGATCGAGGAGCGGGAGATCTCGAGCAGGGACTCCTGGAACTCCTCCTCGGTGATGCCCAGCTTCGCGGCGATCTCCTCGTCGTTCGGAGCCCGCATCATCTTCCGCTCGAGCTCCGCGATCGCGCGCTCGATGTCGCGTGCCCGCGCGCGTACCGAGCGAGGCACCCAGTCCATCGAGCGGAGCTCGTCGATGATGGAGCCCTTGATGCGCGAGATCGCATAGGTCTCGAACTTGATGTCCCGCTCTGGGTCGAACCGCTCGATGGCGCCGATCAGACCGAGTAGCCCGTACGAGACGAGATCACCCTCCTCGACATGAGCCGGCAAGCCGCTACCCAACCTGCCCGCGACGTACTTGACGAGCGGCGCGTAGGTGAGGATGAGCCTGTCCCGCAGCACCCGGTCGCCGTTCCGCTTGAACTGGCGCCAGAGCGCCTGCGTGTCCTCTTGGCGTTCGACCACGTGCAGAGCATACGGCGCGCAGATGCTTGACTCTTCTTGGGAGGGTTAGCGGAGCGCGCGAAAGGCCTGCTCGCCCAACCAGAGTGCGAGGAGACCTGCTGCCGCCGCGATGACCCAGGCTCCGCCCCCCGCCCGGGCCGCCCAGACCGCCATGCCTGCGAAGCAGACTGCGAGAAGCAGGAAGAGTGCTCCCAGAGACGGTCTGCGAGCTCGTGCCACGAGCCGGAGTCTAGAAGGGTCGGGCTACACTGTTCAGGCTGAGGGCCGTAGCTCAATTGGCAGAGCACCGGTCTCCAAAACCGGGGGTTGAGAGTTCGAGTCTCTCCGGCCCTGTAAGAGAAAGCTCCGCTCAGGCAGGGCTTTCGTATTCCCCCTCGGCAACGCGCGCGGGAGTTGGTACCGGCTTTTGGTACCCATTCGCGCCGAACAGTTGATCCTCGAGGAGGCCCGCTTCAGCCCGGAACGTTTCGCCGGCAAGGTCGATGTAGCCCTGAGTAGTCTTGAAGTCCGAGTGCCCAGCACGCGCCATCAGCGCGGCCGGTGACAGGCCCGCGGCGGCCGAGCTTGTGATCGACGTATGGCGGCCGTCGTGGAATGGTCGCGTCGTGCGTGTGACGCCCGCCTTTTTGAGCGCGAGCTTCAGCGTCGCGGCATAACCCTTGTGGTCGAGCGGCGAGCCCTTCTCCGGGTGACTAAAACACCCGCTCGTCCTCGCCCGCGAAAGCGGTCCGGCGGCGGTGCTGCGCTGCCAGAACTCCTCGGCGTGCATCGGGCCAAGGGCAATCGTCCGCTCGCGAGCGTCCGACTTGGGCGTGTGGTCCTCGGCGCCGCGCACGAACGTCTCGGACGCGGAGAACAG
>DATHAG010000177.1:0-6376 GCA_035296825.1 Gaiellaceae bacterium
GATCGTGACGACTTCCTCGACGACCGGGTCGATGGAGAAGGGCAGGAGCCGCGCGGCCCGCCCGGTCAAACCTCCTCCGCAGGGCTTGTCGCGCGGGAAGCGAGCGCGGTCGAGCAGCAGGACAGACACTCCTGCTTGGGCGAGCCGGTACGCCGTCGTGGAGCCGGCGGGGCCGGCTCCAACGACGACACAGTCGTAGCGCTTCACTCGCGCATCTCTGCCGGGTGCTAGCGCCGGTTCCGTTCGCGGCCGCGATCACGGCCGCGGTCACCGTCACGGGGCCGCTCCGAGCGCTCTCGGGGCGGTGCATCCTTGGCACGCTCGATCAGTTCCTCGGGCTGGACGAGATTGCCGTTCTCGTGCTTGGCGACGAGCTTCAAGCCGATCCGGCCGCGTGCTTTGTCGACCTCCTGGACGATGACGTCGAGCACATCGCCCCGGGCCATGACGTCCTCGATGTGAGCGACGCGCCCGGGCCCGACGTTGGAGACGTGCAGCAGGCCGTCGGTGCCCTTCTTGAGCTCGACGAAGGCGCCGAAGTCGGTCGTCTTCACGACCTTGCCCGTGTACTCGTCCCCGACCTCGGGCTCCTTGGTGAGGCCCTCGATCGCGGCGATCGCTTCTCGCGCCTTCGTGCCTTCGGTGGCGTAGATGAGGATGGTGCCGTCCTCTTCGATGTCGATCTGAACATCGTAATCGCCCTCGAGCGAGCGAATCGTCTCGCCGCCCTTGCCGATCACCATGCCGATCTTCTCCGGGTCGATCTTCACCGTCGAGATCCGCGGAGCGTTCTCGGAGAGCTCCGAGCGAACCTCCGGGATCGCCTCGGCCATCTTGTCGAGGATGAACTCGCGCGCCCGCTTCGCCTGCTCGAGCGCGTTCCGCATGATCTCCTGGGTAACGCCGGTGATCTTGATGTCCATCTGGAGAGCGGTGATTCCCGCTCGTGACCCAGCCACCTTGAAGTCCATGTCGCCGAGGTGATCCTCCGCTCCCTGGATGTCGGTCAGGATGACGTAGTCGTCACCCTCCTTGACGAGGCCCATGGCGATTCCCGAGACGGGCCCCTTGATCGGCACGCCTGCGTCCATGAGGGCGAGGGTGGATCCGCACACCGATCCCATCGACGAGGAGCCGTTCGACTCGAGCGTCTCGGAGACGAGGCGGATCGTGTACGGAAAGTCCTCTGCGGGCGGGATCATCGCCTCGAGGGCCCGCTGCGCGAGCGCTCCATGGCCGATGTCACGCCGCTTCGGACCGCGCATGAAGCCGGTCTCGCCCACGGAGTACGGCGGGAAGTTGTAGTGGTGCATGAAGCGACGGTCCGTCTCGAGCGAGAGATCGTCGATCCGCTGCCCCTCCTTGGCGGTTCCCAGCGTCAGGAGAGTCATGATCTGCGTCTGCCCGCGGGTGAAGAGCGCCGAGCCGTGCGTTCGCGTCGCGACGCCGACCTCGCACTCGATCTCGCGGATCCCCTCGGTGCCGCGGCCGTCGGGCCGCCGCTTGTCGACGGCGATCTTCCGCCGGACGAGCTCCTTGTAGACGGCCTCGGCCGCCTTCTTCACGAACTGCTTGGTCATCCCGTCCTTCACAAGCGGAGCATCCCCGTCGACCGTCGCGGGGCCGGCTGGGAAGGGCAAGTCGACGGTGTCGATGATGCGGTCGAAGAGGAGAGCCCGCTTGGCCGACTTGAGCTCCTTCGAGTCCTGCTCGGCCTCGGTCAGCTCGCGCAGGTCGCTCTCGAACTGATCGCGCACTGGGCCGACGACGGCATCCAAGCGGACGCGCTCGAGGATGAGCCCGAAGCTGGCCTTGACCTGCATCCGCCTGACGATGTCCTCCTCGGTGGAGGTCATCGACAGCGGCGGGGAGAGCTCGTCGACCAGCTCGTCGATGACCGCGACGGCCTCGCGCAGGCCTTCGGCGGTGATCCGCTCCCGGATCCGGTCGCCGTGCGAGGCCTCGAGCTCTTCCGTCAGGTCGGTGTCGAGCCATTTCGGCTTACCGGCCTGGCGACGCAGATCCTCCTGCGCCTCGCACAGCTTCTTGATCTCGGCATGCGCAAGGTCGAGCGCCTCGAGGAGGATCTCTTCGGTCACCTCGTTGGCTCCGGCCTCGACCATCGTGAGCCCGTCCTTCGTGCCCACCACGATCAGGTCGAACTTGGACTCCTCAACCGACTCGGGCAGGGTCGGATTGATCACGAGCTGGCCGTCGATCTCTCCGACTCGCACAGCGCCGACCGGTCCGAAGAACGGCAGCGGCGACAGCATGAGCGCAGCCGAGGCGCCGTTGATGCAGAGGATGTCATGGGCGGTTATGAGGTCGGCCGAGAGAATCGTGCAGATGACCTGGACCTCGTTCCTGAAGCCCTTGGGCCAGAGCGGGCGGATCGGTCGGTCGATCATGCGGGCCGTCAGGATCGCCTTCTCGGTCGGGCGTCCCTCCCGCTTGAAGAAGCCGCCGGGGATCTTCCCGGCTGCGTACATCCGCTCCTCGACGTCGACGGTCAGTGGGAAGAAGTCCGCTCCCTCACGCGGCTCGGGCCGTCCGTGCGCCGTGGCGAGCACCATGCACTCGCCGGCTCGCACGACGACGGAGCCACCGGCCTGCTTGGCCAGCTTGCCCGTCTCGAACGAGATTTCCTCGCGTCCGACTGTGACCGACACTGCGGCCTGGGACGTTTCGATCGTACTCATAGTGCCTCCTGTCTTCTTGCGGAGGACGGAGGCGGAGGTTTGAGGCAGGCCCGGGCTCGGGGCCTCCCTCAAACTTCCACCGGCGCCCTCCGCCGGCCCGGCGCTACCGGCGCAGGCCCAGTTCCTTGATGAGGTCTCGGTAGCCCTCCACGTTTCTCCGTTGAAGGTAGTTCAGAAGCCGGCGGCGCTGGCCGACGAGCTTCAGAAGCCCTCGACGCGAGTGGTGATCCTTCTTGTGCGTCCGCAGGTGCTCGGTGAGATAGGTAATCCGTCGCGTGAGCAGCGCCACCTGCACCTCGGGCGACCCGGTGTCCGAGTCGCTCTTTCCGTATGTGCCTACGACTTCTTGCTTCGCTTCCTTCGTCAGAGTCATTGGCCGTAGGCTAGCAAAGGTGCGGCGCGCGTCTGGTGACGCTTTCGGCTCTCTGGCGGGCAAAAAGCGAGCCAGGGCAGGGCCCAACGGCCTCACCCCGGGAATTGCCGCAGGGCATCCCGCCACGGCGCAGGCGGGCCTGGAGATCCTCGCGGAGGGTGGGACGGCAGCCGACGCGGCCGTCGCGGCCTGCCTCGCGTCCTGCGTCGCCGAAACGGTCATGACGGGTCTCGCGGGCGGCGGGCACGCTCTCTGGTGGGACGCGGCGGAAGGTCGCGCGGAGGTCCTTGACTTCTTCGTCGCGGTTCCGGGGCTCGACGGCGAGGGGCCTGCGACGGAGCTTGTTCGGCTGGAAGTGCCCTTCGGGACCGAGCTCGTCCATTACGCGGTCGGAATCGCCTCCTGCGCCGTTCCGGGCGTCCCGGCCGGACTCGGCGCACTTCATCGGCGCCACGGAAGGCTGCGGTGGGCACGCCTCCTACAACCCGCCATCTCTTTGGCAGCGGGGGGAGTCGAAATGCCGCCTGCCCACGCCGCCTGCCTGGCGATGCTCGCTCCGGTGATGACGATGCGCGAAGGGGCGCGGATTTACGCCCCAGGCGGGCGGCTCCTGGAAGCGGGCGAGAAGCTCGAGCAACCCGGCCTCGCAGCGGCTCTGGCACTCCTGGCGGAGGAGGGGCCGGAGAGCATGTACTCCGGGACGCTGGCCGAGGTCCTGCTCCAGCTCATGGCGAACCGCGGGGGTCTCGTCACGCCGGCCGACCTGAGGCACTATCGACCAGAATGGGACAAGCCGGTCGTAGGCAACCATGCGGGCTATCGGATCGAGACTCGCGCAGGGCTTGCGCGAGTGGTCGAGACTCTCGCCAAGCTACAGCCGCTCCGAGGGCTGTCCGAAGCCGAGCGCGTCAGAGCTCTCGTCGCCGCGCTCGGGGAGATGCCGCCTCAAGGTCACACGACGAACCTCGTGACCGTCGACGAGACGGGGAACGCCTGCGTCCTGACGACGAGCCTCGGCCTCGGCTCCGGTGACTTCCTCCCGGGCTACGACATCCATCTGAACAGCATGCTCGGGGAGGTCGACCTCGTCGTCGGCCCGCTCGAGCCGGGGTCGCGGATGGAAAGCATGATGGCGCCTACGCTCGCGCTCGACCACGCAGGGCCTGCACTCGCGATCGGTGCCGCTGGCGGGACGAGGCTTCGGAGCGCGCTCGTCCAGGTCCTGACAGGCGTCCTCGACGAAGGACTGGATCCGCAGAGAGCGGTCGACCGGCCCAGGTTGCACCCCATGGGCGAGGTGGTGCACGTTGAGCCCGGCTTCGCAGCTTCAGGGCTGGAAGCGCTCGAGGCCGAGGGGAAGCGCGTCAGACGCTGGCCTGACGTTCACCACTATTTCGGCGGCGTCAGTGCCAGCGGACGAACCGGCCTGGCGGCGGACCCGCGTCGGAGTGGCTCGGCACGGTGTCTTTCGTAGCGCCAAGGTCCGAAGCCGATCACCCGACGTACCCGCAACGGGGGCACCCGGGGTTGTTTCGCACGGTCCCGCGACCCGCCGGCTTCAAGTAGGTCGACTCGCACGCGAGACACTGCACGGTCACGACCAGGAAGATCCCTTCTACGCGCTCATCATCGTTGCGGGCCGAAAGAAGTTGCACCGGGCCCGGGAAGAATCCTTACACCGGCGGCGAGGCGGCTCGAGCCTCGTCTGTGTCGCGCGCGATCTGCTGGACGAGGTCTGCTTCGCTCTCGAACGCGCGCTCGTCCCGGAGGCGCTCCCAGAGCTCGAGCCGGAGGCGCGTGCCATAGAGGTCTCCGCTGAAGTCGAGGAGAAAGGCTTCGATCCGCCGCTCGACGCCGCCGTAGTGCGGGTTGACGCCGATCGAGACGGCGGCGCGGTGACCGAGGGCCTGGCCCGCGTAGATCCCGTACTTCGGGACGAGGATGCCCCGGTCGACCGACAGGTTGGCAGTCGGGAAGCCAAGCGTCCCGCCGCGCTGGTCTCCGTAGACGACCGGCCCCTCGAGCTCCGGGGCCCGACCCAGGAGAACCGCCGCTTCGCGGATCTCGCCATTTTTCAAGTACTCCCGGATCCGGCTGGACGACACTCCCTCGAGGAGCGGCACGGCGCGTGCGTCGATTCCGAGCGAGCGGAGGAGCTCGAGGTCACCGCGCCGCTTGTGGCCGAACCGGAATCCCTCGCCCGCCAGCACGGTCCGCGTTCCGATCGGGACGAGGACCTGCGCCACGAACTCTTCGGGTTCGAGCAAGGAAAGCGCGGTCGTGAACTCGACGGCGAGGACGTCGGCAACTCCTGCTGCTACGAGCAGCTCGAGTCGGCGCTCGAAGGTCGAGAGAAGCTCCACCTCGTAGCCGAGGACCGCTCGGGGATGCGGCTCGAAGGTCACGACTGTGGGCCGAAGACCGGTATCAACGACCGCGTCGATGACGAAGCGGTGACCGCGATGGACCCCGTCGAAGGTGCCGATTGCGACTGCCCGCTCGGCCGGCTCGAGCTCGCCCGGGGTGCGAGCGACATTCATGCGAGGACTGTCTCGGGGCGGATCGCCTTGCCGTTCGACCGGCCGATCGCCACCAGCTCCGGTCCGAGCGTGAGCGCCACCGGTCCCTCCGCCACTCCTTCGATCTCGCGGCCGGTAGCGATCAGGCGCCGTTCCTCGGCATCGAGATCGCGACGCGGCAGGAAGGAGACCGCCGTGAGCGGAGGCAGGACGCGAGTCTCGGAGGCAGCATCGATCGGGAACGGGCCGACCTCGGTTCGACGAAGCGCCACACAGTGGCCGCCTAGCGCATCGGCTATCGCCCGGACGTACGTCCCACTCGAGACGTGGAGCGCCAGGACCGCGCGCGGGGGCTCGTAGCGAACGATCTCGAGGGAATGGATGGTGCTCAGGCGCAGCGGCATCTCGACGGCGACCCCGCGCCGATGGAGCCGGTAGGCACGCTCGCCGGCGATCTTGACCGCCGAAGCGGCCGGAACAGGAAGCTCGACCGGTCCGCGCAGGGCCTCGATCTGCTTCCGTGTCGCGATCTCCGTCCCCTCGAGCTCGTCGCCTTCGAGATCCCCGGTGGTCGTCCGCGAACCAAGTCGGATCTCGGTCTCGTAGCGCTTGTCCAGCCCGACCAGGTACCGCGCGAGACGGGTCGCCCTGCCGAGAAGCACGAGCAGCAAGCCGCTCGCGAACGGATCCAGGGTGCCGGCATGCCCTGCCTTCAGTCCGTAGGCCGCCCGCAAGCTCTTGACGACGGCAAAGGAGGAAGGCCCGACCGGCTTGTCGACCAGGAC
>DATHAG010000178.1:0-3292 GCA_035296825.1 Gaiellaceae bacterium
GAACCGTGGGGGCGAAGGTGAACGGCCGCATCGTCCCGCTCCACTATCGGCTCCAGAGCGGAGACTTCGTCGAGATCCTGACATCGAAGCAGCAGGGGCGTGGGCCCTCGCGCGACTGGATGTCACTGGCCGCCTCCTCCCGGGCTCGCAACAAGATCAGGCAGTGGTTCAGCCGCGAGACGCGGGAGGACACCGAGCAGCGCGGGCGCGACTCGCTCGAAAACGCCTTGAAGCAGCACAACCTGCCGTACAGGAAGCTCTCGCACTCACCGCTGCTCGCGCAGGTGATTCGAGAGATGGGGTTCAAGAAGGCCGAGGACTTCTACCTGGCTCTCGGGTCCGGGAAGCTCCAGGTGTCCCAGGTCGCGAACAAGGTGCTCCACCGCCTCAAGACGACCGAGGTGGCCGAGGAGGAGAAGGTCCCGCTCAAGCCCAAGGCGCGCCACGCAGTCGCATCGCAGAACTTCGGGATCCACGTACCCGGTGTCGAGGACGTCCTCGTCCGGCTGGCCAAGTGCTGTACACCGGTGCCGGGGGACGGCATCGTCGGGTACATCTCGCTCGGCAAGGGAATCACCATCCACCGGGACGACTGCCCGAACGTGCGCGCGCTGCAGAAGAACCCCGACCGCTTCACGCCGGTGGAGTGGGACGGCGGAGCCTCGCAGAGCTTCCGGGTACAGATCGCGGTCTCGTCCTGGGACCGCCCGCGCCTGCTTGAGGACGTGGCAAGGACCTTCGCCGAGCACGGCACGAACATCGTCGAGTATGGGGGGCACGTCGAAGACCAGATGGCACGGAACTGGTACGTCGCCGAGGTCGGGGACATCAAGGCGCTGCGTGGGCTCCTGAGCGCCCTCCGAAACATCGAGTCGGTCTTTGACGCCTACCGGGTCACGCCCTCGTAAGAGTGCCGCACTAACCATGTCCGACGAGCAGACGCTTGCGTTCCTGCGGAAGCTCGAGGGCACTGACGCAACGCTGAGCGCGGCCGAGGCGGAGCTCGCCGAGCTTGCGGGGGAGGTCGAGCGGGTGCGGCTCCGCGCGGCCGAGCTCGAGGAGTTTCTCTCCCGGCTCCCAGTCGAGCGGGAGCGACTGCAGGCAGATCGAGTGGACGCTGAGCAGCAGTCCGCTCGAGCTCTTCGGGCCAAGGATGAAGCCAGCGAGTCGCTGGCGGACGCGGAGCGTGGTCGCTCGGCAGAGGCAGTCGCCGAAGCGCGGCGGGCGGTGATTCGGACCCAGGATGCGCTGCGTATGGCCGACCGGCGTGTCTCGGAGCTCGGTGAGGAGTTCGCGAAGCTGGATGGCGCCGCCGCCAACGCGATCCGTGAGGCCGCCGAGCTCGAGACACGAGCGCACCGGCTCGCCGCCGCGTTCGGCGAGCACCCGCGGCTGGCGGAGCAGGGAACGTCCGGCCCGCTTCCGGGTCTGACGGGGATCGTCGAGTGGGGGAGTGCTGCTCGCGCAGCACTCTTCGTCGCCCGCGGAGGCCTCAGCTCGGAGCGAGAGGCCGTGATCCGCCAGGCGAGCGAGCTAGGTAGCGTGCTGCTCGACGAGCCACTACTGGCGGCCAGGCCGGCCATCGTTCTCCGCCGGGTCGAGGAGCTAAAAGCGGCCCGGGCATAGGCCGCGTGGCCTAGCGAGAAAGTTTCGCCGCGTGCGGGGACAGGAGCAGAGCCACCCGCTCCAGGAACTCCCGGTCCGCCTCCGTGAACGCCGAAGGCTCCTCTGAGTCGATGTCGATCTCCCCGACCACCTTGGCGTCGAACGAGATCGGAACGACGATCTCGCTGCGCGTGGACACGAAGCAAGCCAGGTAGCGATCGTCGGCGTTGACATCGTCCACGATCTCCGTCCGGCCGCTTGCCGCGGCCGCGCCGCAGATGCCGTGGCCGATCGGGATGCGCGTGTGCTCGGTTTCTTCGGGGCCATGCCAGGGGCCGAGGACGAGGTCATCGCCTTCGACGAGATACACGCCGATCCACGAGTAGTGGTCGAAGCGCTCGGCCAGGAGGTCAACGGACTTTCGCAGCACTTCCTCGGCCTCGGCCTCGCGGTTCAGGATCCGGTCGACAGCTTCGAAGGCGCTTCGATACGTATCTGTGGTCACAGTGCTCACCGAACAAGGGCCACGTCGAGGTCGGCGCCTTCGAACCCCGCGACCGCGTCGCGGTAGCGCTCGGGGACCGGCACGGGCCGTCGCCCGGCCAGATCGACGAGGACGAGTGTTTGCTCCGCCGTGCACATGAGCTCGTCTTCGTCCGCCCGAACGGCGCAGAACTCGCTCGTGACGCTCGTCCGCCCGATCCTCGTCGTCCGGATGAACACCTCTAGCAGGTCGTCGAACCGCGCGGGTGCCTCGTACAGGACGCTTGCCGCCCGCATGACGAAGTCGTGCTCGCCCCGGCCGGACACGAGAAGGCCCAGGTGCCGGTGGTATTCGACTCGCGCGAAGTCGAAGTAGGGAAGGTAGCGTCCGTAGTAGACGATCCCCTGTGCGTCAGTGTCCGAGAAGCCAACCCGCACGTAGGCCGAGAATTTAAACGGCGGCCGCCGATCGGTCGGCTGGCCAAGGTTGAAGCTCACGTCTCGATCCTAGCGAGGCGGTTCGCGTAGCGATCTAACCTCGAATGACCTTGAGGACCTCGTCGCGCTTTCGCTCCATGAGCTCCTCGCTCAGCGCCTCGAGGTTCAGTCGCAGTAGCGGCTCCGTGTTGGACGGCCGGACGTTCATGTGCCAGTCCTCGGCCGTGACCGAGAGGCCGTCGAGGTGCGATACCTCTCCCTCCGGCCCGAAGCGCTCCTCGAGCTCGCGGAGCGCTCCAGGCGCGTCCGCGACCGTCGTGTTGATCTCCCCCGTCAGGTAGTAGCGCTGGCGGAAGGGCTGCAGGAGCTCGGAGAGCTTGCGGCCCTCCTTCGAGACCAGCTCGAGCATGAGAAGCGCAGGGATCGTTCCCGAGTCGGCCTGGCTGAAGTCGCGGAAGTAGTAGTGCCCTGAGACCTCGCCGGCGAAGACGGCCCCGACCTCGCGCATCCGGTGCTTGATGAACGCATGCCCGACCCGGTTCACGACAGGCGTGCCGCCAGCGGCGCGAACCGTGTCCGGTACGGCCCAACTCGCTCGCACGTCGTAGATGATCGTCCCACCTGGCTCCTTGTCGAGCATCGAGCGGGCGAGGAGTGCGGTCACGAAGTCGCCCGGCACGAAGTCACCGCTGTCGTCGACGAAGAAGCACCGATCCGCGTCGCCGTCGAAGGCGATGCCGAGATCGGCCCGCTCGTCGAGCACCTT
>DATHAG010000179.1:0-2188 GCA_035296825.1 Gaiellaceae bacterium
GCGCGGCCATCGGCGCAACGAAGTGATCAAGCTCGCCCAGCGCACGGTCACCGAACAGCTCCGCTCGTCAGAGGTAGAAGAGCTAACCGCCGACCTTTCCCCCGGTGCGCCCGAGCGGATCGCGCGGCCAGACGTGCCGCCATCCGAGTGGCCGGAGCTCGTCGGCCTTCCGGGGTCGGATCGGGCGGCGGAGAGCGCCGCGGAGGCGGCGGCCACGGGCTGAGCGAGGAGCGCGCGCTCGACCGTTGGTCACGGTCCTAAGCCGTCGGCGAGGCATCGTCGGCCTGCTCTAGCGGCGCATCGGATCGCTCGATGCCGTAGGCGCGCCCGATCTCCCGCGCGAGCTCCGCCCATCGCACGACGCCGGCCCCGTGCGCGGTCAGGAACGGAAGGCCGACCGAGCGGCCACCGTGCTCGCGCACCGCTCGCGCGGGCAGGACGTGAAACTCCCACTGCGAGACGTCGGTCGGGTCGTAGTCCGCGGGCTCCTGGTAGGTATGGACGGCGAACACGAAGACGTCGGCCCGCACCTCCCGCGCCGGACCCCACCCCTGCTTCGCGTGCCATGTGCGCCCCGTGAGCCCGGCGAAGCGGATCTTCGACGGCCGCCGTTGCGACCACGACTGCAGGTAGGCCGAGGACTTGACCTCGATGCGCGCGCCGCCCGGCGCCTGCACGTCAAAGTTGTCCCACGCCGCCCGCATCTCCTCCTTGGCTCCGACCGCTCGGGCCACGAGGAACTCGGCCAGTACCCCGCGGACGATGTTCTCGCGCAGGTCGCTGAAGCCCCAGCGCCAGAAGTCGACGACCCGCGCGTCCGCCCCCCTGAAGCGCTCCTCGCCCGAGAGCGGTCGAACCGGCGTCGGCTCGAGCCACGTTCCGCCGGAGTCGTCCGGTCCGGGCGAGTAGCCGCTCACGGCGACGACCATACCTCCTTCCTGAGCTATTGGCTCTAGAGCTTCTGGCCCCCGCGCGGAGCATCCGGGCGATGGAGCCGCGCGAGGTATTCGGCGCGAACGTTCGGAGGCTCCGCGCCCGCCGCGGCCTCTCCCAGGAGGCGCTCGCCGACGCCTGTGAGCTCCATCCCACCGAGATCAGCCGGCTCGAGCGCGGCGTGCGCGATCCGCGGCTCGCGACGATCGCGAGGGTCGCCCGAGCCCTCGATGTCGCTCCGGCCAGACTGCTTGAGGGCATCCGGTGAGCAGCCAGCCTCTCCGGGAGCTCCTTGTCATCCAAGGGACGGGGCGAGGTCTTTCTAAGAGCCGTCCCTTCCTCCCGCCGCCGAGCGACACGCCGGCTCCGACGAGGGTAAAACCGTAGGGGCCTAGGATCGGTCGGCCTCCTCTATCGGGTAGCCACGATCCCCCCTGTCCCGAGAGCGACAACTATGGCCCAGGCCAACAGGAAGACCGACGAGGCGATCGACGCGGCCGCCGAAGCCATGGAGGCCTGGCTGCGGGAGCTTCCGGCTTGGCCGGTTCACCCCACGAACGAGTCCGGCTCGGTCTCGAGCCACTTCGGACCGACGATCCTCAGCGAGCACGACTGCGTCCTCCACTACTCGCGCTTCCTCAACGCGGCCGAGGTGAACTGGGAGGACATCCACCTCGAGCTCAGCCCCGGCCAATGGATGTACTCCCCGAGGGGAGACGCCAAGCCGCCGAAGCGCATCGATCTGACGGTCATCGAGCGGCAGAAGCTGGTGAACGCCGACCTGCCGGTGCCCGTGGGCACCGCTCGACGCGGTCGCCGACTTCGCGCTCGCGAGCAACTACTGGGAGTCCGGGAGCGGTTCGCCGCGGACCGCGATCCAGAAAGTCGGGCATGATGTAGCCAAGGTCGGCGAGTACCTCCGCACCGGGCTCGCCGAGCGGGGATACGTGATCGTGGTCGAAGAGACCGACCATGGCTTTCCACGGGACCTCGAGGCGGAGGCTCGCTCCCGGTTCGGTGTCGAGCTCCGACTCCGCAGAGGGTGGGATCGTTGATTCCGGTGTCGTGCCAGAGGATCTCGCGTCTAGGTCGCCCCCCGACGGGTACTGCTCGGCGAGGACAACCGGGGGGATCCGCGCAGGTGAGCGGCTTGTCGCACAGACGGCGTTGACGGTCGCCCCTACTGGGCACCAGGGGATCGGAACGCCCTTTTCGCCGGCTCACTTCTCGTCTGCGCTCGGACAGCCTCCTCGAT
>DATHAG010000180.1:0-6506 GCA_035296825.1 Gaiellaceae bacterium
GAGTCTGGTGACGCCTGCTGCCACGATGATGATGTCGGCCGTCAGCGTGTGCTCGGCCAGGCGTCCTGCCGCGGACGTGTGGTGGTGGCACGAGATTACGGTGGCGCCGCGGGCGAGGCCGAGCCAAAGAGCAGGCTTCCCGACGTTGTTGGAGCGGCCCACGAGCACGAGGTCGAGGCCGTTGTAGAACGTCCCGGGATCTCGACCCGATTCCGTCACGTAGCGGTCGAGCATGTAGAAGACGGAGGCCGGCGTCGACGGCGTAAAGCGAGGCTCACCGAGCGCGAGCAGCCCGGCGTTCACGGGGTGGACGGCCTCGACGTCCTTCAGGGGATCGAGCATCTGGTAGAGCTGAGCCTCGGAGACCTGCGGCGGGAGCGGCCGCAAGATCAGGATCCCCGAGACACGGGGATCGGCATTGAGCTTGCCGACGACCGCGAGGGCCTCCGCCTGCTCGACGTCGCGGCCGAGTGGCTCCGATGTGTAGTGGCAGCCGAGCTCCTCGGCCAGCCGGCGGACGCGCCGCTCGTAGGCCGCGGCCGCGTAGTCGTCGCCAACGAGGACGGTCGCGAGACCGGGCCGGATGCCGAGTGACGTGAGGGACCGGAACTCCTGCTCCACATCTTCGCGAAGCTCCGCGGCGAACGTCTCGCCGTCAATGACATGGGCACCAACCGTGCTCTCGGAGCTCACGGCGAAACCGTACACGGGGCCGACAAGAAGTCGGCCGACGCAAGAGAACAGCTAAGCCGTAGCGGCCAGCGCCTCCTCGGCCGCACCGGAGGCATCCACGGCGTGGCGGCGAGCCTGGATGACGCGCTCGTCGTCGTCGCGGGCGAGGTTCGCGGCCACGAGATTCGCCGTGGCTCTGGCTGCTGCCTCTGCGAAGAGAGCCGCCGACACGGCGTCGTCTTTCAGATTCGGATTGCCGTTCTCCGCGAGCGCCGCGGCCAGATCGGCGACCCTGGCCGCCACAGCCGCGATCTCGAGCGGGACTGCGGCTGCCCGCTCGGTTGCCTGGGCGACGGCCTGATCGCGCTCTCGATCGTCTTTGGGGAGCCGGATTGCGGCGAGGTACTCCGCGAACGCATCCGCGTCCGCCTGAGCGAGGGGCGCCACCCGCTCGCGCAGTTCGTCAGCTTCCGTGGCGACCGGCTTCCAGCCGTCCCAATGCTTGCGGGAGAAACGGGCACCCATGCCGACGAGTCCGGCCGCCATGGCAGTCACTACGGCGGCGACTGCGCCGCCCCCGGGGGCGGGCTCTTCCGCCGCGACCTGATCCAGGAACGCCGAGACAGACTGATCGAGCATCTAGAAGAGTCCGACCGTACGGCCGTTCTCGTCGATGTCGACGTTGAACGCGGCCGGCGTCTTGCCAAGCCCCGGCATCGTCTGCATGTCTCCGCAGAGCGGAACGAGCCAGCCCGCGCCCGTGTAGGCCCGGATGTCGCGGACGGGGACCGTAAAGCCGGTGGGCGCGCCGAGAAGCGTCGTGTCGTGGGACAGCGACAGGTGCGTCTTCGCCATGCAGACGGGCAGGTTGTCGAATCCCTGCTCGGTGAATGTCTTGAGCTTCTCCTGCGCGGGCGGCAGGAAGGTGACCCCGTCTGCGCCGTAGACGCGCTTGCAGATCGCCTCGATCTTCTGGTCGATCGGTGCCTCAAGCGGATAGATGAAATCGAATTTTGCCGGGGACTCGGACGCGTCGACGACGGCCTCGGCCAGCGCTGCCGCCCCCTCACCGCCCCGCTCGAAAGCCTCGTTCAGCTCGGCCGAGTGGGCGCCATAGTCGAGGGCCAGCTTCCGCAGCGTCTCAACCTCCTCGTCGGAGTCGCCCGGGAACCGGTTGACGGCGACGACAGCGTTCAGGCCGAACTCCTTGACGATGCCGAGGTGGCGCTGCAGGTTCGCAGCCCCCGTCTCGAGCACGTCGAGGCCGCCGTCGATGTCGCCGCCGTGGTGCTTGAGTGCCCTAACCGTCGCGACGAGCACGACCGCACTGGGCGAGAGGCCGCCGATCCGACAGACGATGTCCAGGAACTTCTCCATGCCCATGTCGGAGCCAAACCCGCTCTCGGTGACGACGAAGTCGCCGAGCTTCAATCCGACGAGATCTGCGACGAGCGAGCTGTTGCCGTGTGCGATGTTGGCAAAGGGCCCGCAGTGGATGAACGCGGGCTGATGCTCGAGTGTCTGGACGAGATTCGGCTTCAGCGCGTCCTTCAGAAGGACGGTCATTGCGCCCGCGGCTCTGATCTGCTCGGCGGTAACGGGCTCCCCGCCCCAGGTGTAGGCGACGGTGATCGCGCCGAGGCGCCGGCGGAGGTCGTGGAGATCGCGCGCGACGGCCACGATCGCCATTACCTCGGAGGCTGCCGTGATGTCGAAGCCGGTCTCCCGCACGTAGCCGTTCGTCCGGCCGCCGAGCCCGACAACGATCTGACGGAGTGCGCGGTCGTTCATGTCGACACAGCGCCTCCAGCTCACCGTCAGCGGATCGATCCCGGCTTCGTTTCCGTGCAGGAGATGAGCCTCGAGCATGGCCGCGAGCAGGTTGTTGGCAGCGGAGATCGCATGGAGGTCGCCTGTGAAGTGGAGGTTCAGGTCTTCCATCGGGACGACCTGTGCGTAGCCGCCGCCCGCGGCGCCGCCCTTGATCCCGAAGACCGGGCCTACGGACGCCTCCCGTAGGCAGAGCACGGGGTCCTTGCCGATGTGGCCCAGGCCCTGGGTCAGCGAGACGGAGGTCGTCGTCTTGCCCTCGCCTGCCTTGGTGGGGGTGACCGCGGTTACGCAGACGAGCTTGGCGTCAGCCGTGTTCTTCAGCCGCTCGACGACCGAGAGGTCGACCTTCGCCTTGTACTTCCCGTAAAGATCGAACTCGTCGTCGCTCAAGCCGGCCCGCTCGGCGATCTCGTCGATCGGGCGAAGCGCCGCCTCCTGTGCGATCTCGAGGCTCGACGGCATCTGCGTCGCCATGCTGGTCTCCCTTCCTAGTGAGACACGGCCGCCGCCGCCAGCTCGGAGACCATCGTGTCAGTGTAGAAGCGCTCGACGGCGAACGGCTGGATCAGCTCCGGCGGCTTCCCGGTCGCGACGAGCTCCGCCATCGTCACGCCCACGATCGGGGCCGCCTTGAAGCCGTAGGTGCCCCAGCCCGTGGAGATGTGAAAGTTGTCGACCTCGGTTTTCCCGAGGATGGGGCTGTAATCCGGGGAGAGATCGCAGAGGCCCGTCCACGCGCGCAGGATCTTGGTTCGCTCGAGCTGCGGAAAGAGCTCGAGCACATGCCGCGCCGAATACTCGAGGAAGCTGAACGTTCCGATGCCCTTGTAGGTCGAATAGGGCTCGATCTCGGCACCGATCAGGAACTCGCCGCGGTCTGTCTGCGACACGTACACGTGCATCTGCGACGAGACGATGACCACGTCGAGAAACGGCTTTACGGGCTCGGTCACGAAGGCCTGCAGGATGTGGGTGGTGATTGGGAGCGGCACGTCGGCCATGTCGGCGATCAGCGTCGACCAGCCCGCCGTGGCCGAGACGACCTGGTCGCAGGAGACGAAGCCGCGATTCGTGTCGACCCCGATGGCGCGCCCGCTTCGCATCTCGATGTCCGTGACCTCGGTGTACGGGTGAATCTCGACTCCGTGGCGGTCCGCTCCCCTCGCGTAGCCCCACACGACCGCGTCGTGTCGGATGATGCCGCCCGGCGGATGGTAGAGAGCGGCGACTACCGGCCAGGTGGGCCGGTCGGACAGATCCATCTCGGGGCAGAGCTTCGCGATTTCGTCCGGGTAGATGACCTGGCTGTCGATGTCGAGGAGCTGGTTGACCTCGGCCCGCTCGGTGGCCGTGATGATCCCGCGGTCCGAGTGGGCCAGCGTCAAATGCCCCTGCTGGGAGAAGAGCATGTTGAAGTCGAGCTCGGCCGAGAGCCCCTCGTAGAGCTTCACGCTCTGCTGGTAGAACCGGGCTCCTTCGGGGGTCCTGTAGTTGCACCGGATGATGGTCGTGTTCCGCCCCGCGGCCCCGGAGCCGATGTAGCTCTTCTCGAGCACGGCTACTTTCTTCACCCCGTGCTCCTTGGCGAGGTAGTAAGCGGTCGCGAGCCCGTGGGCGCCGCCGCCCACGATGACGACGTCGTAGTGGCGTTTGAGCTCCCCGCGGCGGCGCCACATGCGCTTCTCGAAGAAGATGTCCTTCACGCGCTCGGCCCGCCTCCGAGCGGGTGGGCCGCGTCGACGATCGCTTCCCAGAGGTAGTGGCCGAACTCCTGCGGCATCACGATCAGATAGCGCTCGTCCCCGGGGGTCGCGACCAGTGCACGGACGTGCGCGAGCGCGCCGACCGCGGGCAGGGCGTCAAGATCGAGATCGGTGAGGCGGCGCATGACAGTCGATGCTCCGGGTCCGTCGACCTCGATCGCGCCCCATGCAGCGCTCGTATCGAGGAAGCCCTCGCGGGGCGCTCGAGTGCCCACGTGGTAGCTGGCGAGGAGGATCTGCCCCTCGCCGGTCGGGGGGACAACGCCGTGCTCCCCGTCCCCGAACTCGACGTGGGCCGAGCTGTCCCCCTCCTCGATCCGGTAGGAGGCAGTCACGTCCCGAATCGCGATCCGGTTTCGATCCTGGCCGGGCACGTGGGTGGCGACGAGCCAGCCGTCGCGCTCCTCGAACACGGCGTCCGCCTCGGTCAGGCGCCTGTGCATGGGTGACCTCAGGACCGGATGGAAGCGATCCGAGCGCTCGGCCTTGTCAATCGAGATGAAGTCGAGGGTGCTCATGATCTGAGGTGCTCCCCCTCGGGGTCGAAGAAGGGGCGGAGCCGGACGGACGCCTCCTCGAGCCTGTCCTCCACCTTGATCTGGATCAGGGCGCCGTCCTCGGCGAGTTCCGGCGGCACCCAGCCCATCCCGATGGACTTGCCGAGCTGCTTGCTCCGCCGCGAGCTCGTGACACGGCCGATCGACGTGCCCTCGCGCACAATCTGGCCGCCCTCGGCCGGCACGACGCCGTTTGCCATCTCGAACCCGACCAGCTGCGACCGGAAGCCGCGCTCCAGCACGTGCTCGAGCGCCCACTTGCCGACGAAGTCCTCCTTGTCCCACTTGACGATCCACGGCATGCCCGCCTCCAGCACGTTCGACTCGGAGTCCGTGTCTTGGCCAATCAGGACGTGCATCTTCTCCAGGCGGAGGATCCGCTGTGGTTCGAGCCCGAAGGGGCGAATATCCCACTCCGCTCCCTGCGCGAGGATCGTGTCCCAGAGGTACTCACCGTAGGGGCTCGCGAAGTGGAGCTCGTAGCCGAGCTCGCCCACGAACCCGATTCGGAGGATCAGGCAGGGGACCCCGGCGATTTTGGCGTGCTTCGCGTCGAGGTACTTGACCCCCTCGTTCGAGACGTCGAGATCCGTCAGGCGCTCCATGAGCTTGCGTGCATGCGGGCCGGCAATGTTGACGGCGGCGAGCGCGCCGGTCAGGTTCACGATCTCGACGTCGAGGTGCCAGACCGCGTTCCACCACTCGAACCACTCGATGACGCCCTCGGCGCCGGTCGAGGTGGTGGTGACGTAGAACTCCTCCTCGGACAGGCGCCCGACCGTGCCGTCGTCCATGATCCGCCCCGCGTCGGTGCCGAGCACCGCGTAGCGAATCCGCCCCGCCTTCATATCTGCGAATTTGTTCGGGTAGATGCGCTCGAGAAATTCGGCCGCGTCCGGCCCCCGGACGATGAGCTTGCCGAGCGTCGAGACGTCGATGACACCGAGCGAATCGTGGACGGCCTTGGCCTCGTCGCCTGGGTCGCCGTAGGAGTGGGGGCGCCGCCAGGCGCCGGTCCACATCATCGTGGCGCCCAGATCCTTGTGCCGGTGGTGCATCGACGTCCGCTTGCCGGGCTCGTGCGGGCGGCCAGCGAGCAGGCCGAGCTCGATGGGCGCCCATGGAGGACGCGCGGTCGTTGTTCCGATCGTGGCCTCGTCTGTCTCGTTCTCGCGTGCGTAGAGGCGGATCGAGGGGAGATGGCACAGCTTTCCCTGACAGGGCCCCATCGTCACCGTCGTGTAGCGCTTCGCGAGCTCGATCGAGTCGAAGCCCTCTGCGATCGCGCGCTTCACGTCCTTGTCGGTGACGTCCTCGCAGATGCAGACGAAGCATTTTCCCTTCGACCCGGCGCCGTTGTAGGTCGCTGCAGGAACGACGGCGGGACCGGTGTCGCCCGCGACTGAGCCGACCGCCTCGATGTCCTCCGGCAGATCGGTGGGGACGAAGATGCCCCGGCTCTCGTCGTACTCGACCCGCGCCCCCGCTTGCGAGAGGAGGGAGTAGGCCGGCTGGCGCCCGCCCGAGACCACGAGCAAGTCGCAGTCGACTGGCCGGCCGTCGAGCTCGACACCCCTAACCTGGCCGAAGCTGCCGCTCGCCACGATCTGTCGCACCCGCTGCTCGCGCAGGTCGATCACCTCAGCCAGCTCGGTTCCGGCCCGCTCCAGGTCCCCCACCA
>DATHAG010000181.1:0-6902 GCA_035296825.1 Gaiellaceae bacterium
GCATCCTTAAACTGTCCAGTGCCCTTCACCCACTCGACGCCGTTCCCCTTGAAGAGTCCGGCAACCCCGCCCGTCAGCTGCTTGACAATGGCGTCCTTCCACTCGTTCGCCTTCGCAAAGTCGAGTTCCGCTGCGCCGACGTTCACACCGAGCTTGGCGAAAGTCTCATCGGCCTCCTTGATCGCGAACACGGTCTGCACCCATGCTTTGGTCGGGATGCAACCAACCCGTAGGCAGGTCCCCCCAAGCTCGGCTTCCTTCTCGATGCAGACGGTCTTCGCACCCAGCTGCGCGGCACGAATCGCGGCCGTGTATCCGCCCGGCCCTCCGCCGAGGACGGCGACGTCACAGTCCATGGTCTCCCCTCAGGTCTCGCGTTCCGCGAGCGATCCTATCGGTCGTAGGCGGCGCCCGGCTCCCGCACATCGTCGACGCGTGCCTCTCCCGTGGCCGGGGCGATCGCGAGCTCTTCGACCAGGTCGAAGGGCAGAATCGCGTCCGGTCGTAGGAAGGAAGGACGGCGCTGAAACAACCCTGATCCGACCAGCGCGACTAGTCCGGCCAGGAGCAGTCCAATCGCAGCGACGAGGATGACCTGGTGCGCGTCCCCGAGACGGTTGACGAGGGGCGCCGCCGCAACGGCACCCATCATCGTCGTTGTGAAGAAGGCGGAAGCCAACCCGAAGACACGGCCGTAAAACCGCGAATCGGCTTCGCGCTGCACGATCGTGTCGAAGAGGACATCTGTGGTGCCGTCGATGAACCCGATCAGGGCGAGAAACAGGATCGCGGTCCAAAGGTGCTCCGTGAGCGCGAGTCCGACAAAGAGGAGCGCCATGCCGAGGAGTGAGACGCCAATCCAGCGCCCGCCGCCCGTGCCCACTCGCGCCAGGCCGACCACCGCTTGGCCGACCGTGAGCCCGGCGGCAAGCGCTGCTAGTCCGAAGCCGTATCCCTCTGTCCCGAGCCCGAGCTCCTCCAGAAAGCGGGGCAGGCTCGCGTTCGCGAGCCCGGTCGCAATCGTGGCGGTCGCGAAGGAGCCGATGAGGACGAGGAGGATCCTCTTCCGACACACGTAGCGAAGGCCGGAAAGGAGACTCGCCTCCTTGAGCTCCGGCGCGTGGGCAATGGGGTAGGACGGCATCCGCACGCGGCTGTAGAGGAGCGCGGCGACGACGAAAGTCACGAAGTCGACCGCGAGTGCGACCCGGACGCCGACGGAGGCGAGGATGACCCCGGCGCCCAAGGCACCGAGCGCCATCGCCCCATCCTGAGCGATTCCGAGCGCGGCGTTTGCTGCCGGCAGCTCCTCGTCGGCCAGTAGGGATGGCACGAGAGACGGCACGGTGGCGGCGGAGATGGCTGCAAGCGCTCCGGACGCCGCCAGAGCGACGAATGCCAGCGGCCTCGAGCCCGAGACGACGGCGGCAAAGGCACCCGCGATGGCGATTCCGCGCGCCACCTCCACCTGAACGAGGAGCCGGTTCCGCGGAAGTCGGTCGACCAACATGGCAGCGAGCCCGCCGCCGAGAACGGGTGGCGCCAGCCGCACCAACATGAGCAGTGCCACCTGGCTAACCGACCCAGTAGCGTCGTAGACCCAGCCGATCAGTGCCGCGAGTGTCAGCCAGTCACCAAAGTGCGAGATGAGCTTGCCGGCCGCGAGCTGTCGGAAGGCAGGCACGCCGAGCGGGCGCAGAAGCCGGCTCAGAACAAGCGAGCGCTCGCCGCCGCCGAGCGAGATCACCACAATCAGCACCATCATCCCTGTCCCGATCAGGAGGTCACCGACGGAAAAGACATTTGCGAACGGCATCTGGTGAGGGAGCGCGAACACGTCGCCCAGGAAGGTCAACCGGTCCCCGCCCAGCTGGACGTTCGAGTGCGCTCCTACCTCGATTCCGGCGGCGCGGGCCGCGTCCGGCGAGACGGGCATCTTGCCGCCGTTGGCCACGATGGCGACGGCGTTCGCCGCCATACCCGCGAAGAGAGGGAGGAGCACCTTCGTCTTCGCGTTCGCCATCGCGAAGAAGACGAGGAATCCGTAGCTCGAGATGTGAATGATCGTCTCGACCGTCGCTGGGACGGACTTGCCGTGCGAAAACCACACGAGCACGAGCTGGATAGCGAGCGCGGCGGGAACACACCAGGCGTGGCGAAGCTTGAGCTCGAGCAGCCGTCCTGGCCGACCTCCAACCAATAGGGCGAACAGGATCCCGAGAAGAATGCTCGGGAGGAGGAACACGACCTAGGAGGCCAGGGCGCGGACGGGGAGCGGGACCACTGCCGTGTCATCTGCCGGGATGAGCTCGACGGCGAGTTGACCGGCGCATGTCTCCAGCGCGTCCTGGATCGCCTGCGAGGGCCGGCCCGCCAACGCCAAAACGATGTAGCCCACAAGTGCCTCGCCGCAATGCAGGGGAACAGCGACATGCGTCTCCTGCTTTCCGAGCTCGGAGCCGTCCGCGACGCAAACGCCCTCACTCGACTCCGCCTCCCGTAGGAGCCAGCTCATGAGCGCGGTCTCCCCGGCCGCCGAGCCACCGGCGCTCCATTCGAGCTCGACCGACCCCGTGCAGTCCCGCTCCCGCCAGTCGATCAGTCCGGCCCAGCGAAGGTCGCAGGTGCCGGCGATGACGGCGGCGACCTGGGAGAACGCTGCGTCACGCGACCGCTCGCCGTGGAGGACGGAAGTGAGGCCACGCACGAGTCGGCGCTCGCGGTAGGCTCCGAGCTGTAGGAACGTGAGCCCCGCGCCCGCAAGCAGGACAGCTGGGACGGCAAGAAGCGGGACACCCATTCCCAGCGCGGCGAGCGCACCGACGACGCCCGCGGCGGCGACGTAGTCGGGGTGGACCTCGCGACGCTGGAGCACGTTCCGGCGGCTGGATCTGAGTAGAGCCCGCATTTCGACGTGTTCCGCGGCGGTCAGGGCGGCCCGCGGGTCCTCACCCCGCTGGAGGGCCACGAAGGCCTTGCCTACCCCGGTGTGAAACTGCGAGCCGAGGTTCTTCTCGATTTCCGCGAGTGCATGCTCCTTGGGGAGGCCGTTACGGTAGGCGCGATCGCTCGTCATGGCGTCATAGCTGTCAGCCACGATCAGGAAGTGGGCGGCGAGCGGGATCTCATCCGCGTCGATCCCGTAGTAGCCGCTTCCGTCCGCGCGCTCGTGGTGGTATTCGACTGCGCGCGACTCGTCCTGGGCGAACCGGAAGCGACCTAGAAGCCGTGCGGAGAGCCTCGGATGGCGGCGCATTATCTGCCATTCCTCCTCGTCGAGCTTGCCCGGCTTGCGCAGAACGGAGCCGTCTACGGCGATCTTCCCCAGGTCGTGAAGGCGACCGGCCCAGCGCAGCCGTGCCACGTCGACGGACGGGAAGCCGAGTCGCTGGGCGAGCTCCTCGACATAGTCCGCAACTCGAGCCGAATGACGGAGAGTCGACGCGTCGCGCTCGTCGATCAGGTTCGCGAAGGTCTCGAGAGCCCGGGCCGTCTCGCGGCGCAGAAGCGCGAGACGTGCGTACGCCTGGTACACCGCGAGGATGAGCGGGACGAGCACCACAACGGCCCACGGGTCGTACAGGGCGAACCGCGCGAATGCGACGCCGAGCCCCGCCTCGGCCGCGGCCGAGTGAAGGCCGTCCAAGCTTGCGTCGCGGGCCAGCGGCCACAGCGAGGCGCCCTCGTGGAAGGCCACGACGGCGCTCATGAGGAGATTATTGAGGAGGTACGCGACCACGACGAGTGCGCCGATGGCCACGAAGTCCCTTGAGAACGCGAGCGTCCCCGGCACTCCGCCGAGCGCCTCGAACGCTAGGCCCCCGACGAAGATCGAGAGCGCGAAGGCGCTTGCGTTGTAGGCCACCTTCGCCCTGGGTGAGCCGCGCAGCGTGTCGACGACGATAACGCCGAACGCGGCCACGAGTGCGGCAGCCCAGGGGCCGACCATGAGAACAGCGGCGATGTGGACGCCGGTTGAGAAGCTGAAGCTATGGGCGTCGCCCGGATCCGGCGAGCGGTGGTCGCTCGAGATCTGGATGAGCTCGGTCAGCACCACGGCCGCGCCGAGGAGAGCCAGGGTGGCGTGCGGCGCGCCTGCTGCCTTAACGGACGCGACGGCTAGGACCGCGGTCCCGGCCGTCACTGTGCCGATTACCAGGCTGCGCGCCTTTGCTGGGACGCGCGTTATGTCGAACATGTTGGGTCAGTGAACGGAACTAGCCCCACTTCTTGCCGGCGCCAGCGGCCAGCAGAAGTGCAGCGAGAAGTCCGTACCGAAGAGTTAGCGAGTAAACGCGCCGCATTTCTATTTCCTCCTTGTTGGAAGCCTGAGAAAAGCATGGGCGCCTCTTCCGTTTGTCGAATCCCCCGGAGAGGGGAGTTGAGCGGTGGTCGAGCCTGCCAAAACTCGAGGGCGGCCTGTGAGCCGCCCTCGCGTGACCCGGGGGAAATCCGGTCACGACAGATTTTCGGCCCGCCTGGATGCCCGACCCATCCCTCGTTCGAGGGACGCAGCTGTCAACACGGCCCAGGACCGGTGCTCAGACGTCTTGCGTGAGCTGGATGCGGTTGCCGTCGGGGTCGAAGACGTCCAGGATGCGGATAGCCCCTGGGATCTCGAGCACGACTCCCACGTTCGCTCCGGCCTCACGGAGCCGTGCTGCTTCCGCTTTCACGTCGTCCACCTCGACGGCTAACGCAGTGTCCGTGTCCGGCTTTGCCACAGCGCTCTCGGCGATGTGCACCTCGACGCCGTTCCGGCCGAGCCGCATCCACCGGTCTTTCTCGTCCCGGTAAAGCTCCTCGAAACCGAGGAGGTCGACGTAGAAACGCTCCGCGCGGTCGAGATCCTTGACGCGATACCAGATCTGCATCTAGAGCATGAGGCCGGGTTCCTCGAGGAACGCCTTGACGGACCCGAGGAACTCGGAGGCGGTAGCGCCGTCCACCGAGCGATGATCACAGGAGAGCGTGAGCTCCATCACCGGCCGCGCCACCAGCTCGCCCTCCTCGACCACGGGGCGCTCCTGGATTGCGCCGACCGCCAAGATCCCGGCCTGCGGCGGGTTCAGGACAGCGACGAACCTGTCGACCCCGTACATCCCGAGATTCGAAATGGTGAAGGTGCCGTCCTCGAGGTCGCCCTGAGTGAGCTTGCCTCCGCGCGTGCGCTCGACGAGATCGGCACGTGCCGAGGCGAGCTCGGCGATCGACTTCCGCTCGCAGTTTCGGATCACCGGGACCACGAGCCCATGCGGGATGGCGACAGCGATCCCGATGTTCGCAGTCGGGAAGATATGAACCTCGGTGCCGGCGAAGTGGGCGTTCATGTCGCGGTGGCGCATGAGCGCAATCGCGCAGGCCTTCGTGAGGACGTCAGAAAAAGTCGGCCGCGCCTCGCCCTCCGGAGTGCGCTCGACGAGAAGCTCTCGGAGACTCATGGACGCTCGCATGTCGACCGTCATCGCGATCTGGAAGTGCGGCGTCTCCCAGGCCTCGGTCATGCGACGGGCAATCGTCTTCCGCATGCTCGAGAGCTGGACGACCTCGACTTCGGCGCTCGCCGGCGCCTCCGCGGCCCAGCCCGCCCCGGCAGCTGCGCGCTCGACGTCCTCGGCGACGATGCGACCCTCGGGACCGGTTCCCTTGAGCCTGGAGAGCTCGAGCCCTCGCTCCTTTGCCAGTCGCCTGGCCAGCGGCGAAGCCTTTACCCGCTTACCACTGCCCTCCAGTTGCTCTACCGGCTCGGCCTCTACCGCCTTGGCCGGCTTCCCATCTGAATCGGCAGACGCCTCCCGTCCGCGCTCGCGCTCCTCCTCGCGCTCCGGAGCCGGACCCCCCTCTTCCTTCGGCTCGCCTTCTGCTACCTCGCGAGCGGCTCCGTCATCGTCCTCCGCAGGCTCCGGAGCGGAGCCCTCCCCATCCGACGGCTCCTTCTCCTCGGAATCGTCGGATTCCGAGGAGATTTCCTCGCCCTCCTCGCCGATCACGGCGACCGGCTTCCCGACCTCGATCTCCTCGCCCTCGCCGGCAAGAATCTTCAAGATGACGCCGGAGGCGTCCGCTTCGACCTCCTGGGTGACCTTCTCCGTATCGAGCTCGTAGAGCGGCTCGCCTTTCTCGACCTTGTCACCCTCCGACTTGAGCCAGCGCACGATCGTGCCGGACTCCATGCCCTGGCCGAGCCGCGGAAGCGTGACCTGGTTAGCCACGGCTCAGCCGCGCTCCACCGTGCGAAGAATCGCTTCGAGCACGTCTGCCTTGTGCGGAATCACGAACTCCTCCATCACGGGCGCGAACGGGATCGGCGTGAACTTGGCTCCCACGCGCTCGACCGGAGCGTCCAGATAGTCGAAGCACTTCTCCTGCACGACTGCGGCCAGCTCGGCCCCCCAGCCCATGCGGACGACCGCCTCGTGGGCGACCACGCAGCGGCTGGTCTTGTTGACTGAGGCGACCAACGTCTCTTCGTCGAGCGGCTGGAGCGTGCGCGGGTCGATCACCTCGACCGAGATCCCTTGCTCTTCCGCCTCGTCGGCAGCGGCCAGGGACTCGTGGACGAGCCGCCCCGTGGCAACAACCGTGACGTCCTCGCCCTCACGGTGGACGCGCGCCTTGCCAAGCTCGATCGGCTCGATCTCCTCGGGCACCTTTCCCTTGATCGGATAGAGGGTCCGGTGCTCGAAGAACATGACCGGGTTCTCGTCGTAGATCGAGGACCAGAGGAGCCCCTGCGCATCCGCTGGGGTCGACGGGAAGACCACCTTCAGGCCCGGGACGTGAACGAACCACGCCTCGAGCTGCTGCGCGTGCTGCGCGCCCGGAGACCAGCCGGCGCCGCCCTGCGTCCGAACCGTGAGCGGCACCGTCAGCTGGCCGCCCGACATGAAGCGGTGCTTCGC
>DATHAG010000182.1:0-3675 GCA_035296825.1 Gaiellaceae bacterium
AAACCCGACGCGCCTCGACTTCCAGTACTTCGGCCAGCTGGCCGAGCGGGACACGCGGCTGCTCACGGTCGCGGCCCTGAACGGCATTTTCCAGGACCGGGTCGACCAGCCGGTCAACTATGTCAATGCGCCGTTGGTCGCTCGGGAGCGGGGGGTGGCGGTGCGGGAGGAGTCCTCCACCGCGTCCCAGGACTTCACGAGCCTGATTGCGGTCACCGCTTTTGCGGCCGGGGAGCGGCACGCTGTCGCGGGCACGGTCTCCGGTCGCGGGCAACTTCCCCGGCTGGTGGCAGCACTCGGCTACGATCTCGAAGTCGAGCTCGACCGGCTGATGCTCTTCGCGGAGAACGACGACCGGCCAGGGATGATCGGCGCGCTTGGCCGGATCGTCGGCGAGGCCGGCGTCAACATCGCGAACATGGCCGTCTCCCGCAATCGCCTCGAAGCGCGCGCCCTGATGGCCCTCTCGGTCGACAGCCCGGTCTCGGACGAGGTGCTCGATCGGCTCCGGTCGGAGCCAGGTTTCGTCGGCGCCCGCTTCATCCGCTTGCCCGAATGAGCGTCGCTCGGTTCCGGCTCGTTCGCGCGCCGAGGCCAAAGGTCAGCCCATGAGCCCGTGGCCCGCGACTGTGGAGCGAGTCGTCCAGTTCCTGGCCAACGCCAAGGTCGAGGCGAGCGTCCAGGAGTTTCCTGAGGGAACGCCGACGGCGGAGGCGGCGGCGAAAGCCGTGGGCTGCGAGCTGGGACAGATTGTCAAGACCCTGGTCTTCATCTGTGACGGCCGCCCACTCGTCGCTCTCCTGCCCGGCGACCGCAGGGCTGACCGTCAAAAGGTCGCCCGCGCGGCCGGCGGAGAGCGAGCCAAGGTCGCGGGCCCGGATGAGGTCGAGCGGGTCACTGGCTTCCGGGCGGGCGGTGTGGCGCCGTTTCCGCTCGCCGGCATCGACCTCGTGCTGATCGATCGGCGCCTCGTGGGCCACCCGGTCGTCTGGATCGGCGCGGGCTCGTCCCGCCACATGGCCTCTATGGCGGCTCCGGATCTGATCCGGCTGACGAAAGGCCGCGAGGCCGACCTCTCCGAGGAGGAACCGCGCGTGAAGTAATCTAGGCTCGCCGTGCAGGAGACCGAGAAAATCTGGATGAACGGGGAGCTCGTTGACTGGGCCGACGCCAAGATCCACGTCGGCTCCCACGGGCTCCACTACGGCTCGGGCGTCTTCGAGGGGATTCGCGCTTACGAGACGCCGAAAGGCTCGGCCGTCTTCAGGCTCACCGACCATCTCCAGCGGCTGCACAAGTCGGCGCAGCTCATGTACATGGAGCTTCCGTACATGCCGGGAGAGCTGCGGAGCGCGACGCTCGACCTGCTCGCCGTGAACGGGCTGCCCGAGGCGTACATCCGCCCGATCGCGTTCTACGGTTACGGGGAGCTCGGCGTCGGCCCGGGCTCGAACCCGATCGACGTCGTGATCATGAGCTGGCCCTGGGGCGCGTACCTTGGTGAGGAGGCGCTCGAGCACGGCATTCGCGCCAAGGTCTCCTCATGGAGGCGGGTCGGCCCGAACACGATCCCGCACGTTTCGAAGGCCACCGGGATCTACCTGAACTCCATGCTGGCCGTGGGCGAAGCCACCAGGGCGGGCTACGAGGAGGCGATCCTGCTAACGGACGAGGGCTACGTCGCGGACGGGTCGGGCGAGAACATCTTCGTGGTGAAGGACGGCGCGATCGGGACGCCCGATCTCTCCTCCTCGATCCTGCCGGGCATCACCCGCGACACCGTGATCCAGATCGCGCAGGATTTGGGCTATACGGTCAACGAGACGAATCTGATCCGCTCCGATCTCTACCTGGCGGACGAGATCTTCATGACCGGCACGGCGGCCGAGGTCACACCCATTCGCTCCGTCGACGACCAGGAGGTCGGGGACCCCGGTCCGGTCACGAAGGAGATCCAGAGCGCATACCTCGACACCGTGCGCGGGAAGAGCGAGCGGTGGTCGCACTGGCTCGAGTACGTCGAGAAGAGCCCGGTCGCGGGCTCGTGACGACCGGCCAGCGGGCCGAGACGGGCGAGATCGGCCTCTCGGCGCCTTTTCTCGGGGACCGGGAGGAGGAGCTCGTCCTTGAGGTGCTTCGGTCGGGCCGGCTCGGGCTCGGGCCCATGACCGACCGCTTCGAGGCGCTCCTCGCCGAGCGCGTGGGCGCGCCGCACGTGGCCGCCGTCTCCAGCGGCACCTCGGGCCTTCATCTCTGCGTACGACTCGCCGGCATCGGGCCCGGAGACGAGGTTGTCACGACGCCGTTCTCGTTCGTCAGCTCCGCCAACTGCGTGCTCTTCGAAGGCGCACACCCTGTCTTCGCGGACATCGATCCGGAGACGCTGAACCTTGACCCGGCATCCGTCGAGGCCGCGATCACGCCGCGGACGAAGGCGATCCTCCCGGTTCACATCTTCGGATACCCAGCCGAGCTGGAGGCGATCGAGCAGATCGCGGAACGACACGGCCTAGCAATTCTTGAGGATGCCTGCGAGGCGCTGGGCGCCGCGTACCGCGGCCGTCCGGTCGGGTCGTCGGGGCACCCAGCCGTCTTCGCCTTCTATCCGAACAAGCAGATCACGACGGGGGAGGGGGGCGCGGTCGCCGTCCAGAGCGAGGAGGAGTGGAGGTTCGTCAAAAGCCTCGCGAACCAGGGGCGGAGCGACTCGGGCGGGTGGCTCACGCATGCGCGGCTGGGGTACAATTACCGCCTCGACGAGCTTTCGGCCGCGGTCGGGGTCGCCCAGCTCGAGAAGCTCGACCGGATCCTGGAGCTCCGTGCGGAGGTCGCAGCCCGCTACGAGGCGCTGCTTGCGCCGATCGGAGGGGTTGAGACGCTGATCGCGGACGACAGCGATCACCGCCGCTCCTGGTTCGTCTACGTCGTCCTCCTGGACGAGAGCATCGATCGCGATAGGGTGATCGGCCGGCTGGCGGAGCAGGGAGTGGCGGCGAAGCCTTATCTGCTGTCCATCCACCTGCAACCGTACTACCGCGAGCGCTTCGGCTACCGCGAAGGGACCCTCCCATTCTCGGAGGCGGCGAGCGCTCGTTCGCTGGCGCTCCCGTTCTCCACTGCCCTCGCGGGCGAGGACCAGGAGCGAGTCGTCGACTCGCTCGTCCGCGCTCTCGCCTGACGCACCAAGCATGCGGGGGGCGCGGGCGAGTGTCGTCGGTGCTTTCGCTCTCCATGCCGCTGTAGCGGGCACACTCGGACCGCGGCTGCCGGCCGTCAAGGAGCAGGCAGGCCTCACGGACGGCGAGCTCGGTGTCGCCCTCGCGGTCTTCGCAGTCGGGCTCTTCACCGGGACGAGAGTCGTCGGATCTCTGCTCGACCGGTTCGGGACCCGCGTAGTTCTTCGGGGCGGAATGCCGCTTCTGGGCGTGTCGCTGCTCGGGCCGGCGTTCGCGGAGAGCCTTCCTTCGCTCGCCGCCGCACTCTTCGTGCTGGGCGCTCTCAGCGGGATGCTCGACGTCGCAATGAACGCGAACGCAGTCGTCGTGGAGCGCGGCTACGACCGGCCGATCATGTCGAGCATCCACGGCACCTGGAGCGCAGGCATGCTCGTCGCCTCGGGCGGGGCGGCCGCTGCCGCGGCGCTGGACGTCTCACTACGCCTGCACTTCGGGCTGG
>DATHAG010000183.1:0-12266 GCA_035296825.1 Gaiellaceae bacterium
GGTCGCCGATGAAAAGGCTGAGCGCGTCCTGGGCCGAGTCGAGGTTCTGCGTCAGCGTGTTGACGAGATACCACTCGCCGAGGTATCCGTCCTTGACACCGCCGCCGATCGGGATGACGCCCTTGGCATTCAGCTTGTCGCAGGCGTCCACGAAGCTGTCCCAGTCCTCCGGCGGCGAGTCCGGGTCGAGGCCAGCCTGCTCGAAAAGATCCTTGTTGTACGAGAGCCCGAATCCGACCGGATAGAAGCCGACCCGGTATTGCTTGCCCTCGAAGACCGAGAGCTGCGTCGCGTTCGAGTTCTCGAGCACGTCGGCGTCGACGAGGTCGTTCAACGGGTCGAGGTAGCCGAGCCACACGTTCTCCATGTGGTAAATCCCGTTGAAGAGGAACTGGATGTCCGGCACGTTCCCGGCGGCTGCCGCCTCCGTGAACTGGGGGATGACCGCGTCCGTGTCGAGAAGGGTCGCCTTGACCGTCGAGCCCTGCTGCTCCTTGAACGTGGCGACGGTGTCGTCGACCCACTTCTTGATGCCGACGGCTTCCTGCTCGCCCCACCACCACATCTTGAGGTTGCCCGGTGTCGCGGCGCCCGTGCCCGTGTCACCGGCTCCCGTGCTCTCCTCGTCGTCGCCCCCACAGGCGGCGGCGAACGGGGCGAAGCTCGCTGCGGCGAGGCTTCCCGCCGTGTAACGCAGAAGCTGACGTCGTGAGAGTGGCCGCTCGAACTGATTCACCTTGGGACCTCCAGATAGCAACGTGAACGACTGGTCAAACCAATACGCCCGAGCCTAAGCCTCTCGGCGGAAGGCTGTCAAACCATTGCTCGCAGGCCGCACTTGACGGCCGCACGAGCAGCCGTTTAGCGTCGCAGGGGCAGGTGGTCGGGCCTTTCGCCGATGCGGATCCTCATCTCTGATCAGAATTTCGGCGACGGCGCCCGCGTGGAGCGAGAGCTAGCCAAGCAGGGTGGCTGGGAGCTGGTCGTGGCCGACTGCCGCACAGAAGAGGACGTTGCCGAAGCGCTCGAACGCCACCGGCCCGACGCCCTGCTGGTGCAGTTCGCGCCGGTCGGCGCCCGCGCCCTGTCCGGCGCAAACGGCCTCGCTGCAATCGTGCGCTACGGAGTCGGAGTCGACAACATCGCAGTGGACGTCGCCGAAGCTCGCGGCATCGCGGTCGGTCGTGTTCCGGACTATTGCGTCGACGAGGTGGCCGAGCACACGATCGCGCTGCTCCTCGCCGTCGAGCGGCGGATCGTCGAGCTGGCGGTCCAGACACGGGCGGGAAGGTGGGAGTGGCACGCCGCAACGCCGACACGGCGGGTGGCCGACCTCCGGCTCGGCCTCGTCGGATTCGGTCAGATCGCAAAGGCGGTGGGCATGCGAGGCGGTGCCTTCGGCATGCGCCTCGCCGCGCACGACCCTGGCGTCGAGCCACACGAAATGCGGGAGCAGGGCGTCGAGCCCTTGGCCTTCGAGGACCTTCTACGACGCTCGGACGTACTCTCCCTCCATGTGCCGCTGACCGAGGAAACGCGTGGCCTCATCGGGCGGTCTGAGCTCGAGCTGCTTCCCGAGGGGGCGATCGTCCTGAACACAGCCCGTGGCGGACTGGTCGACGAGGTAGCGCTGGCGGAAGCTCTCGTTTCTGGTCGGCTCCGTGGTGCCGGCATCGACGTGCTCGTGGAGGAGCCTCCGGGCGCGGCGCATCCCCTTCGCACCGCGCCCGGCGCGGTCCTGACGCCGCACGTTGCCTGGTACTCGGAGAAGGCTGTGGTCGAACTTCGCCGTAAGGCCGTCGAGACGGCGATCGCGCTGGCGAGCCGGTGAGCACACAGGCGATCAAGCGGAGCGCCGCGGCCGAGCAGACGGTCCGTCGCATCCAAGACCTCGTCCAGGGCGGGAAGCTCGCGCCGGGCGAGCGCCTTCCTCCAGAGCGTGAGCTTGCCCGTCAGCTCGGCGTCTCGCGCTCCACGCTCCGCGAGGCAATCCGGGCTCTCGTAGTCATGAACATCCTCGTCTCGCGGCACGGGGACGGCACGTACGTCTCTTCCCTCGAGCCCGAGCTTCTCGCCGAACCATTCCAGTTCATCATCTCGATCTCGGACGAGGCGCTCCTGCACCTCTTCGAGGTCAGGATGGTGCTCGAGACGGAGTGCGCACGACTCGCCGCCGCGCGCATCGTCGACGGCGAGATCGAAGAGCTCGATCGCATCCTCCAGGACAGCGAGGCTGCGCGAGACGATCCCGAGGAGCTGCTGGATCGCGACGTCGAGCTCCACGCCGCGATCGTACGAGCGACCCGGAACCCGCTTCTGATCAGGATCATGAGCGGCGTCGGAGCGCTTGCTCTCGCGGGCCGGGCGAAGACTGTGGGACTCCCCGGAGTCGCGGCCACCAGCCTCGCCGACCACGCGAGGATCGTGGCGGCCCTCCGGAGCGGGTCGGCCGAGGCTGCCGGAGCCGCCATGGCCGCGCATCTCGAGCACGTCGAGGCCGCATTCGCGAGCCGCGCAAATGAGGACGCGGCGTGAGCGGCCGCCTCGAGGACAAGCGTTGCCTCGTCACGGGGGGTGGCAGTGGGATCGGCAGGGCGGTCGCCCGGCGCTTCGCCGCGGAGGGCGCGCTCGTGGTCGTCTCGGGTCGCCGCGCCGATGCTGTCGAGGAGACCGCCGCGGGTGTGCCTTCGATCAGCGTCTTTGCCGGCGATGCCTCCCAGACTGAAGACGCGCGCGGAATGGTCGAGGCGGTCGTCGATCGTCATGGCGGGCTCGACGTCCTCTTCCACGCAGCGGGCATTCTCCGGCGGAACGAGCGCCTCGAGGAGACGACGGAGGAGGAATGGCGCCACGACGTGGACGTGAACCTGACCGGCACGTTCCAGGTGTGCCGGTTTGCGATCCCGCATCTCAAGGCCACGCGGGGCACGATCGTGCTCGTCGCGAGCCAGCTTGCGCACATCTCGGCACCGGGTTACGCGACCTACACGGCGACGAAGCACGCCGCCCTCGGCCTCGTCCGGGCGCTGGCGCTCGATCTGGGGCCCGAGGGCGTGCGGGTGAACGCGCTCTCCCCGGGGGTCGTCGAAACGGACATGGCCTACATCGGTCGCGACTTCGCGGCGATGCGTGAAAGGGTCGCTCAGACGATTCCGCTGCGGAGGATCGGCGAGCCGGAAGACATGGCCGGTCCAGCCGTTTTCCTGGCGAGCGAAGAGTCCGCCTGGATGACCGGTCAGTCGCTCGTCGTCGACGGAGGGTTCACTACTCAATGACCTTCGACCCGCGCTCCATCTCGGAGAGCCCGTGGGGAGCCCCGCTCGTGCCGCGTCTCCCTCTCCGGATGCGAAACACGGAGATCTTGACCGTCGTTTATCGCACCGAGGCTGCCGCGGCCGACCGGATGGTCCCCGCCCCCCTCGAACTGCTCGGGGATCTCGTGCTCGTTCACCTCTATCGCATGCACGATGCCGATTGGTTCGGGCGCTACGGCGAGTCCGCGGTCCAGATCCCGGTGCGGCACCCCGGCAGCGGCACCGAGGGGGCCTATTCGCCCCTTCTTTTCGTCGAGTCGGACGGTGCGGTGGCGGCCGGGCGCGAAATCTACGGACAGCCGAAGAAGAGTGGCACCATCGAGATCGCCTCCGACGGAGACCTCCTTGTGGGACGCGTGCGGCGAAACGGGATCGACGTCCTCACCGCAACGACGCCCTATAAGCAGACACCGGGAACCGCAGACGATCTCGAGCGGCATGCGGGCTTTCGAACCAATGTCAACCTGAAGGTCGTCCCGGCGACAGACGGCTCCGGGGCGGCCGTCCGTGAGTTGACCGCACGAACGCTTGCCGACGTCGTCGTCCACGAGGTGTGGCGGGGGCCGGGGACACTGGAGCTTCGCCCGAACGCGCAGGCGCCCGTGCACCTGCTGCCCGTCGTCGAGGTTGTGGACGCCTTTCACTGGGTCGCCGACTTCACGCTCGTCTACGGCGAGGTCCTGGAGGACTTGCGGTGAGCCTCCTGGCGGGCCGCCACGCGCTTGTCACCGGGGCCGCGAACGGGATCGGGCGGGCCGTCGGGGAGCGGTTTCGCGCCGAGGGCGCGATCGTCTCCGGCGTCGACCGTGAGGAGGGCGTGGAGTTCCAGTTCGATCTGACGGATACCGCTGGTCTCGCTGGGCTCGTCGACGGGGTGGAGGCGGAGAACGGGCCGGTTGAGGTGCTCGTCTCGGTCGCGGGCGTCTTCGAGCCGGCGCGCGCAGTCGAGATGACGCTCGACTCCTACCGCCGCGTCCTCGCAGTCAACCTCGACGCGCCGATCATGCTCGCACAGCGTTGTGGCCGCGGCATGGCGGAGCGTGGATACGGCCGCATCCTCTCGGTCACCTCCATCCATGGTGAGTTCGGCGAAGAGCTTTCGCTCTCGTACGATGCCTCGAAGGCGGGGCTGAACGGTGCGACGCGCACGCTTGCGATCGAGCTCGGCCCTCAGGGCGTCCTCGTGAACGCGCTCGCCCCCGGCTTTGTACGCACTCGCATGTCCGTGGTCGAGGGGCACGACGAGTTGGAATCGGAGTGGTTCAAGACGGTGTACCTGGAAAACAGAAAGCTGCCGCTCCGAAGGCCCGCCGAGCCGCCCGAGATAGCCGCGCACGCCGCCTGGCTCTGCTCGGACGAGAACACGTACCTGACCGGGCAGGTGGTGAGGGTGGACGGCGGCGTCACGGTCACCTTCTGATGTCATCGCTCCTCCACACCGGTCTCACGGTTCGCGATCTCGACCGCTCGCTCGCGTTCTACCGGGACCTGCTCGGCATGGAAGTGGTCATCGAGCAGGAGAAGGAAGGCGGGTACCTCGCGCGGATAGTGGGCTACGACGACGCACACGTCCGCATGGTGCATCTCGCCTTTCCAGGGGACCCGGTACGCCTCGAGCTCTTCCAGTACCTCCGGCCCGAGCCCCGGGGTGAGCCGCGCGAGCCGCGGGACGTCGGGATCACGCACGTGTGCCTGCTCGTGCCGGACATCGACGCCCTGTATGCCCGGCTGCGTGAGGCCGGTATCGACTTCTACTCGGAGCCGGTGGCGGTGGACACTGGTGCGAACGCCGGCGGAATCGGCGTCTACCTGCGTGACCCTGACGGCATCACGCTCGAGCTCTTCCAGCGACCCAGGGAGCCGGCATGAAGCTTGATGGCAAGGTGTGCGTGGTCACCGGCGCCGCGCAGGGGATCGGGCGCGCGATCGTCGACGAGTTCGTGCGCGAGGGGGGACGTCCGGCCATCCTCGAGCTGAACCTCGAGGCTGCGGAAGCTTACGCCGAGGAGCTTCGTGGCACCGGCGCCGATGCCCGCGCCTATCCCTGCGACGTCTCGGAGAAGTCGTCCGTCGAGGAAGCAGCACGCGCGGTCGCGGCCGACCTTGGCCCATGCGACGTGCTCGTGAACAACGCGGGGATCGCTCTCATGGGCCCGTCTCTGGACTTCCCCGAGGACCAGTGGCGTCGCTCGCTCGACGTCATGACGACTGGCGTCTTCTTCTGCTGCCAGGCTTTCGGCGCCCAGATGGTCGGGTCGGACGGCGGCTCGATCGTCAACATCGCCTCCATGAACGCAACGGTCGCGTTCCCGATGCGCCTCGCCTACAACGCCGCGAAAGCGGCTGTCGTCCAGATGACCGAGGTGCTCGCAATCGAGTGGGCGGAGCACGGAATTCGAGTAAACGCGATCGGACCGGGCGTGACCCGGACGGCGCTCGTCGAGAAGGCGATCAAGGACGGGTTCGTGGACGAACGCGCCTACGTGGAGCGAACGCCGATGAAGAGGCTCGGCACGCCAGAGGAAATCGCTAAGGCCGCCCTTTTCCTGGCGTCCGAGGAGGACTCAAGCTTCGTCACCGGGCACTTCCTGGTCGTCGACGGCGGCTGGACTGCGTTCGGCTACGTGACTTAGAGACTTAGGTCGTGGCCGGAAAGGATCTCCGGCTCCCCGTCAGTCACCAGGAGGACCTGCTCGACGCGGAGTCCCCACCGATCGCCGTAGTAGCCCGGCTCGAGGGCCACGACCATTCCCTCTTCGAGCACGCGGGCGGTGTCCGGGATCACGCGCGGCTCCTCGTGGAACGACGTACCGATGCCGTGCCCTGTGTGGTGTGGGTACGTGCCACCGCCTTCCGCGATGACCCCTCGCGCGGCCTCATCGACATCGGCGGCGCGGTTGCCGGGCCGGCACATCGCCGCAGCCCGCTCCAGCGCAGCCCGAGCTATGTCGTGGGCGCGCCGCACCTCGGGAGGCGCTTCGCCTACCGCCACTGTGGCGCACGAGTCGGACCAGTAGGCGCCGAGGCGCGGCACCAGGTCGACGAGCACAAGATCACCGTCGTGCAGCGCTCGGTCGCTCGGAGGTCCTCCCACCTCCGCAGTCCGTTCGCCCGAGACCAGGTCGGCGAGGAGCGGCACCCGGCCTCCCGCGGTGCGTTCCATTGCCGCGCGGGCCTCCGACCACACGTCGAGCTCCGTGCGCCCTGCGGCGGCTGCTTCACGGGCTGCCTTCTGGCCGGCATCGGCGATGCTTGTCGACGCGCGGATCGCCTCGACTTCGTCGGCGTCCTTGAGCGCCCTGGCGGCCCGCAGTTCGGTGCTCACATCGACGATCTCGACGCCGTCGCCGAGGAGTGCGGCCACAAGCGCGCCTGGCAAGGAAGCTATGTCTGCCGCGACTTCACGGGCACCTGTAAGAACATCGCGGGCCAGCCGCGTCGCCAGCGCGGATCGATCCAGGTCTTCGACCGCGAACCCCGGAAATGCGCGCGTCTCGACTCCCTCGCCCACGCCGCCGGCCTCGTCCTCGCTCACGACCGCGAGCAGGGAGCCGTCCGAGTCGAGGATGACGAGTGGTGCTGCTGTGAAAGGACTCGGGCCATACTCGATGTCCGTCGCGAGCCCTGTCAGCCACGTCACGGTCACGAGATCGCCGCTGATCAGCGGCCGGCCGCCTGCTAGCACTCGGACTCGCTCGCGCCGCGTCAACGGGTGCGTTTCCGGTCCCTGTACTCGCTTGCTTCCTTGACGAGCGCGTCGAACAAGGCGAAATCCTCGCCGGCCTCCGGATGCCAGAGGACGCCGAGCGCGAAGCTTCGCGAGGGGTCCTCGAGGCCTTCGATCGTGCCGTCCTCGGCCCACGCTGCGATGCGGAGACCTTCACCGAGCTTCCCAAAACCCTGGTGGTGATGCGACTTGACCGGCGCGCGGTCGCCGAGCAGCTCGCCCAGGCGGCTCTCAGGCTCGACGTCGACGTCGTGGTCGGAGAAGACGCCGGGCGTGTGCTTGTGCTTCTCGTCTCCAACGACGTCTGGGAGATGCTGGACGAGGTCGCCCCCGCGCGCGACGTTCAGAACCTGCGAGCCGCGGCAAACGGCGAGCACCGGCATGTCGCGCTCGAGCGCCGCCTTGAGAAGCTCCAGCTCGGCGCGGTCGCGGCCCGGAACGACTCCCGTCGTCTCGTCGTGAGCCTCCTGCCCGTAGAGGTCGGGATCGAGATCCGAGCCGCCCGAGAAGAGCAGTCCGTCGAGTGCGTCCAGCGTCTCGTCGATCCCATCGTCCTCGGGAGGGATCAGGAGCGGCCGGCCGCCGGCGGCCTGGACTGCCTGGACGTACGCGGCCGGGACGAGCGCCGAGTCGAGCTCCCAGTGGCCGAACCGGGCCGGGGTCAGATAGGTCGTGATCCCGATCAGCGGCTTCATCGATCTCCTAACCGCGTTCATAGAGGCGTTCGCGCTCGTAGTTCGTCACGACTTGGTCGAAGAGCTGCTGCTCAGTACGCGCGTAGTTCAGGTAATGGTCGACCACGTCGTCACCGAAGGCGGCGCGGGCCATGGTGCCGGCCTCGATCGCCTCGATCGCCTCCAGCAAGGAGTGTGGGAACCGCTCCGCGTCCGACTCGTAGGCGTTCCCCTCCAACGGGGGCGGCAGTTCGAGCTCGTGCTCGATCCCGTAGAGGCCAGCCGCTAGGAGCGCGGCGAATGCCAAATACGGGTTCGCGTCGCCGCCGGGGATCCGTGTTTCGGTTCGCATCGCGGGGCCGTGCCCGACGATCCGGAAGCCGACGGTGCGGTTGTCGTGGCCCCAGGCGAGCGTGGTCGGCGCCCAGCTTCCGGCCGCGAACCGTTTGTAGGAGTTGATCGTGGGGGCCACGAACATGGCGAGCTCCTTGAGGCAAGCGATCTGCCCGGCCAGGTAATGCTTGAAGGTGTCCGACTCGCCTTCGAAGGCGCTCTCGTCGCCGCGCCAGAGGCTCGAGTGGATGTGGCAGGAGTTTCCGATCCAGGTGTGGTCGGGCTTCGCCATGAAGGTGACCGAGCAGCCGTTTTCGAAAGCGATCTCCTTGGCGCCGTTCTTGTAGATCGTGTGGTTGTCGGCCATTGTCAGCGCGTCCGCGTAGCGGAAGTTGATCTCGTGCTGGCCGGGCCAGGCCTCGCCCTTCGAGGTCTCCACGCGCATGCCGGCGCCCTGCATCGCGTTGCGGACCTGGCGGATGAAGGCCTCGTCGTAGGTGGACGCGAGGATGTGGTAGTCGAGGATGTACGGGACCGACGGAGTCAGGTCGAGGTAGTGCTTGGCATGGGCCTCGGCGTAGGTTTCCTGCAAGAGATAGAACTCGAGCTCGGAGCCGAACATCGGCGTGAAGCCGAGCATCGCCGCGCGGTCGACCTGGCGCTTCAGGACCTGGCGCGGCGACGGGGCAACCGGCGTCCCGTCGTGCCAGACAACGTCGCACAGAACGATCGCAGTCGCTTCGAGCCACGGCGTCCGGCGAAGCGTCGCCATGTCGGGAACGAGCCCGAAGTCGCCGTAGCCCCGCTCCCAGCTCGCGATCTGGTAGCCGGGCTTCGGATCCATCTCCATGTCGAGCGCGAGCAGGTAGTTGCACCCTTCGACGCCGTGCTCCGCCACGTTCTCCTCGACGAAGAACTCCCCCATGAGCCTCTTGCCCATCAGGCGGCCCTGCATGTCGGTGAACGCGACGATCACCGTGTCGATCGAACCGTCTTCGACGGCGCTCTTCAGCTCGTCCGGCGTCAGCATCGGGCCTCTCCCTCGGCGGTCGGGCCGTGAGTGTATGCCGTCCCTAACGGCGGCGAAGCGGCTTCCCTCCTTGACACCGTCCGACAGGAATGGCCTAAATACCGCAGCGCGGCAGCAGCCGCGGTCAACGTTCTTCTGCGACGAGAGGACGACGGATGACCACGCAAGCAGGCGTTCCTGAGGACCGACGGCCGGCGGACGACGACGAGAGCCTTCTCCACAGGATGGGCTATGCCCAGGAGCTCTTCCGGGGGATGGGCGGATTTCAGAACTTCGCGATCAGCTTCACGATCATCTCGATCCTGGCGGGGTGCCTCACCTCCTACGCGGTCGGCATGGAGCACGGTGGTCCCTCGTCGATCATCTGGGGCTGGCTCCTCGTCGGCCTCATGTCGACGATCATCTCGCTCTCGATGGCGGAGATCGCGTCCGCGTATCCGACCGCAGGCGGGCTCTACTACTGGGCCTCCAAGCTCGGCAGCCCTGGCTGGGGCTGGGCGACAGGCTGGTTCAACCTGATCGGCCAGGTGGCCGTCACCGCCGCGATCGGCTACGGCCTCGCCACCTTCGGTGCCGTGCTGCTCGATTTCTGGTTCGGCTACTTCCAGCAGATGGACGACATCTTCGGAGCGTCGGTGAACGCCTCGTTCTACCTGCTCTACGCGTTCTTCATGCTCTGTGCTTGCGCAATCAACTTCTACAACATCAGGGTTACCGCAGGCCTGAACACGATCTCTGCGTACTGGCACATGGTCGGAGTCGCGATCATCGTCTTCGTCCTGATCATCGTCCCCGACCAGCACCAGTCGATTTCGTATGTCTTTACAGAGACCGTGAACAACTCGGGGTACGGCGGTGGGACCACGTCCCTCTCGAGCCCGACGTTCTGGTTCGTCTGGGGCCTGGGTCTCCTGCTCGCCCAGTACACGATCACGGGCTTCGACGCGTCGGCACATACCGCCGAGGAGACGAATAAAGCCTCTCGCATGGCCGCGACGGGCATGTGGACGTCCGTCGTGGCGTCGGTCATCTTCGGCTGGATCCTCCTGCTCGCGGTGACCTTTGCGATCCCGAGCACCGAGGGCGCGCTCGAGAACATCGGCACGGTCGTTCCCTGGATCTGGGCCGAGTCGATGAGCCAGACCTGGGCGGAGTTTCTCCTCTTCATCTGCGTCGTCGCGCAGTTCTTCTGCCTGACCGCATCGGTCACTTCGGCCTCGCGGATGATGTTCGCCTTCTCGCGGGACCGGGCTGTCCCGGGCCATCCACTCTGGCGGCGGGTGGCGAAGAACCGCATCCCCAGGTGGTCGGTCGCCGGAATCGGCATCTTCTCGTCCGCCTTGATGGTTCCGGCGGTCTGGAACTACCTCGTCGGCTACTTCGCCGGGACGGCGATCGCGGTGATCGGCCTCTACATCGCCTTCGTGATCCCTGTTTATCTGCGTTTCCGCAAGGGCGAGAGCTGGGACGAGCCGAGGGCTTGGAGCCTTGGGCGGCACTATAAGTGGATCGACCTAATTTCCCTGATCTGGGTTGGGCTGATCACGATCCTCTTCATCTTCCCGCTCTACAGAGCCGGACTTCCCTGGGCCGACGACTTCACTTGGGAGCTCACCAACTACACGGTCCTCTGGTTCCTGGGTATCGGTCTCATCTTCGGCGGCTGGTGGGTCCTCTCTGCGAAGAACTGGTTCAAGGGCCCGGTTCGCATGAGCGATGAAGAGGTCGCGCTCCGTGAAGGTCGACCCGCGTCGGCTCCGGCTCGGGCCGGGAAGTAAGCGCTACTCCTCGCCCGCGAGCTCGGCGGCGAGGAGCGAACAGGCATAGGCGCGCCACGCCACATCGGGCGTGGCGCCCAGTGCCTTGACGGCCTCGAGCACATGAGGGAGATCCCGCGCCTGGATCTTCAGCTCCCCGATCCCACGCTCGAGCGTGAGCTGACGGTCGACCGTACGAAGGTCGTCCGCGAGCGACTCTACAGCCCGCCCGTTCAGATCCAGACCCCGCTCCGGGTCGCCTCCCGCGGCGAGAAGTAGCAGAGCGCGGCGTGCAGCTCCGTGCAGCTCGGCCTCCTCGAGCGGGATCTCCCTGCCCGCAAGCGCCGCCAGAACGACGAGAGCGGTCGGCAGGCTCTCGTCTGAGTCGTCGGTCAGGGCTTCCTCGAGCTCGGCTAGCAGAGCGGCCGACATGTCAGAGCGGGAGGTCTGTCCCGGTTCCTTCCTCGCGCGCGCGGTCATATACGACCTTTCCGAACGCGGCGTCCAGCGCGCCGATCCCGAGGTTGACGCACGCGACGCGGCCCGGCGAGCTATCTGAGCCGAGCGCGCTGCCGACGCTCCCTCCAGGCTCAGGCCAATCCTGGAAGTGCCCCAGGCTCCGGTAGTACTCGAACTGGCTGACGTCGTCGACGAGGAAAAGCTCCGCGGCCTCGATGGGGCCCGGCTGGAAGAGGGCGTCGAAGTCGATCGGAAGGGCGAGGTAGCGCTCGCCCAGCCAGTCCGTCGAGATGGGAGGATCCGGCCTCTCGACGATCGGCGCCGCGCTCACCACCACCTCCGCTCCCCGGACGGCAGTCGCGACATCGGGTACCTGCTCGATCCGGCCTTCGAGCTGGGCGCTTCGCTCCGGATGGGGATCGAAGGCGCGAATCGTGACGTCCGGGTTCAGCTCGTTCAGGAGGCGCGCATGAAACCGTCCCTGCTCGCCGCAGCCGAGGATCGCCGCGGTCGACCATCCGTCCGGCGCCCATTGCCGGATGCAGACACCGCTTGCGGCAGCCGTGCGAGCGGCCGTGATCTCGGCCGCGTCCATGACCGCCAGCGGGAGTCCAGTCTCCGCGTCATTCAAGACAAGGAGTCCCGAGATGTAGGGGAGGCCGTGCGCCTTGTTTCCCGGGTATCCGGACACCCACTTGAGCGCCGCCACGTCCTGGTCTGCGAGGTAGGCCGGCATCGCGTGGATGAACGAGTTCCCCCGCGGATGCACCCCCGGCTTCGGCGGGAGCTCGACGCGTCCAGCGGCGAGCGCTGCGTAGGTTTGCTCGACGAGATCGAGTTGCGCCGGAATGTCCGGCAGGAGCCCGGCGACCTGCTCACGCTCTAGGTAAAGGAGGCTCAACCTCGCTGCCGAGCTTTCTCTGTCGGTTGTGCCATCTCGTCCTCCCTTGATCGGTGTGCTCTCGTCTACCA
>DATHAG010000184.1:0-7088 GCA_035296825.1 Gaiellaceae bacterium
GATCCCGCCCAGGATCCCCGAGCAAACGGTCCGTCGCGTTCAGGAGCTCGCCGTGGCCGCGTTCGTCGCGGCCGACTGCGAAGGAATGGCACGGGTGGATTTCTTTGTCCGGGCGGACGGCACGGTGCTCGTGAACGAGCTGAACACGATCCCCGGCTTCACCTCGACGAGCGTCTATGCAAAGTTGTTCGAAGCCTCGGGGATTCCTTACGCCGCGCTCCTCGAACGCCTGGTCGACCTCGCATTGGAGCGCCGAGACCGGCGCGCCGGCCTGCGCTACTGAGTCCGGCCACCCCGCGCTAGCGAGCCCTCACCTCGTTCACGTGGGCCAAACCTTCGAGGCTCGTAATCCAGAACAGGTAGTACCGGTACTCCTTGCCGCCCGTGTCGAGCTCGAACGTCGTCCTGCCGCCGACCAGGGCCGACTCGGACACATCCTGGAACGGGCCGTCCGCTTCCGACCCCGCCTTCACGACGGCTTCGAAGCCCCGCGTGTCGCTGCGGACGACCAGGCGCTCGAGCGCCACCGGACGGGTTGTCTCGAGCACGAGCCCGACTCCGTCCTTGAACTCGAAGTTCTCGTAGCGCTCCGTCGTCCAGTACGTCGAAGGATTTCCGTCAGTCGCACGCTTCACCTCGTCCGGATGCTCGATCCCGTCCCCGCCTCCGGCCGGGGGGTCGTAGTCGGCAATCGCATTGATGGGAACCGGGGCGGCGTTGGCATTCTCGTCGTCCCCGACGACGGGAAGGCCGTTGCCGTCACGCGTCCAGAGGACGCCGACTGAAACCGCAGCGGCGATCAGGACGAGTCCGAGAGCAACGGCAAGCCACCGTGCGCCCGAGCGCCGCGGACCGGGCCGGGGCTTGGCCAGGCCCGAGCCGGGGCGTTGGAAGATCTCAGTCTGTCCGGCATCGACTACTGCCTCCTGCCGCTCCTCGAGGATGCACGCCTCGAGCGCCCCGATCAGTGCATCCGTGGTCGGATACCTGTCCTCGGGTCTCTTCGCCATTGTTCGCCTAATCACGGCGTCGACGCGTGGTGAGATCTCCGGCCGGACCGCGCGGACGCTGGGAACGGGATCGTTCATGTGGCGCATCGCGGCCGTCACCACATTTGGCGCGGGGTAGGGAACGTCTCCGACCAAGAGCTCGTAGAGGAGGGCGCCGAGCGAGTACTGATCGGAGCAGGCGTCGACGCGCTGCCCGGCGGCCTGCTCGGGCGCCAGGTAGTCGCTCGTTCCGAGCACCGTCCCGGTCTCGGTGATCCCGTCCTCGCGCACGAGTGACCGCGCGATTCCGAAGTCGGTCACCTTCGCGGTGCCCTCGGAGTCGATCAAGACGTTGTGCGGCTTGACGTCGCGGTGCACGACACCGTGCTGATGTGCGAACGCGAGCCCGCGCGCGGCCTGGTGGGCGAGGGCGAGGGCGCGGCCCACCGGGAGCGGTCCGAGGCGCTGGACGGCCTCCTTCAGATTCTCGCCGGCCACGTGCTCGAAGACGATGTACTGGCGTCCTTCGTGCTCGCCGCGATCGATCACGGTGACGATGTTTGGATGGGAGAGTTGTGCGATCGCCTGGGCCTCGCGCCGGAAGCGCTCCACGTACTCGGGATTTTTCGAGTACTCCTCGTGCAGCACCTTGATCGCCACCAGACGCTCGAGCAACCGGTCGTAAGCCCGGTAAACACTCGACATCCCGCCGCTCCCGGCAAGCTCTTGGAGCTCGTACCGGTTTGCGATCAGCTCCCCGATCATGCTCACCGCTGCGCTCGCCCCGGCACTCGGAGCGAAACCGCGATCCCCGCTACGACGAGGCTTCCAGCGCCTCTTCCCAGACGCCCAGCGCCTCGCTTAGCTGCTCGTCCGTGATGACGAGCGGAACGAGCACGCGAATGCAGTTCGAGAAGATGCCGGCCTTCAGAAGCAGGAGTCCACGTGGAATCGCTGCTTCGACGACTGCAGTCGCGCGGTCCGGGTCCGGTTCTCTGGCGCTGCGGTCCTTGACGAGCTCGATTGCCAACATTGCTCCCAGCCCGCGGACATCGCCGACAAAATCGAACCGCTCACGCCAGCTCTCCATCCGCCCGCGAATCGTCTCTCCGACCTCGGCCGCCCGCTCGGTCAGGCTCTCCTCCTCGATCGTGTCGAGAACTGCATGGGCGGCCGCGATCGCGACCGGGTTCCCGACGTAGGTGCCGCCAACTGCCGAGTCGCCCGGCGCGTTCATGATCTCGGCGCGGCCGATCACGCCCGAGAGCGGAATGCCTGCTGCGATCGACTTGGCGACGATCATCAGGTCCGGCTCGACGTCGTAGTGCTCCATGGCGAAGACACGGCCCGTGCGGCAGAAACCCGTCTGCACCTCATCTGCCACGAGGACGATGCCGTGCTCGTCGCAAATCCTCCGAATGCCGCGCATGAACTCGGGCGGTGCCGGGATGAACCCACTTTCGCCCTGAACCGGCTCGAGCACGATCGCTGCGACCTCCTCCGCGGCAACCCGTGTGCGGAAGGCCGACTCGAGCTCTGCAAGCGCCGTTGCCGTATCTGGGCCACGATAGTCGCTCGGGAAGGGCACGCGATAAATCTCGGGAGCGAAGGGGCCGAGGCCGGCCTTATATGGATGCGTCTTCGATGTGAGGCTGAGCGCCAGCAGCGTGCGGCCGTGGAAACCGCCGTCGAATCCGATCACCGCAGGACGCTTCGTGTACGAGCGCGCGAACTTGACCGCGTTCTCGACCGCCTCGGCGCCCGTGTTAAAGAAGCCGACGCGAAGCTCGCCTGAGATCGGAGCCAGCGCGACCAGACGCTCGGCCAGGCGCACATAGTTCTCGTACGGAACGATCGTGAAGTCCGTGTGCGTGAAGCGGGCCATCTGCTCCTGGGCCGCTTCGACTACCCGCGGGTTCGAGTGGCCGACGTTCATGCAGCCCACCCCACCCGCGAAGTCGATGAACGTATTGCCGTCCACGTCGGTGATCGTCGCGCCGTCGCCCTCCGCGATCACGAGCGGGAGGTAGATCGACAGCGGGTCCGCGACGACTCGCTCTTTACGCTCGAGGATCTCCTTGCTGCGAGGGCCCGGGATGTCCGTCCGCACCTGAATCGATCGCGTCGTCGCCATGGGCCGGAGCTTATAGATTGGCTCCGGCATGGTCCTGTCCGATCGAACCATCCGGCGCCAGCTCTCGGAGGGCCGGATCGAGGTCGAGCCCTTTGACGAAGACCTGCTGCAGCCGTCCAGCCTGGATGTGCGAGTCGACCGGTTCTTCCGGGTCTTCCGGAACTCTCGCTACCCGTTCATCGACGTCAAGGAGGAGATGGAAGACCTCACCGAGCTGGTCGAGATCGGCGAGGCCGAGCCGTTCATTCTGCATCCGGGCGAGTTCGTCCTCGGGTCCACGCTCGAGCGGATCAAGCTTCCCGACGACCTCGTGGCGCGACTCGAAGGCAAGAGCTCCCTGGGCCGGTTGGGGCTCCTGATCCACTCGACCGCGGGCTTCATCGACCCGGGCTGGGACGGGCACGTCACGCTCGAGCTCTCGAACGTGGCCAACCTTCCGATCACGATCTACTACGCGATGAAGATCGGTCAGCTCTCCTTCGTCCAGCTTACGGAGCCTGCCGAGACGCCCTACGGGGCAGATGGCCTCGGCTCGAAGTACCAAGGCCAGGCGGGCCCGACGCCGTCGCGTTACTGGAAGAACTTCGCATGATCCTCGTCACGGGCGGGACCGGGTTCGTGGGCCCGAAGATCATCCATGCTCTGCGCGCCGAAGAGCAGCCCGTTCGCGCGCTCGTTCGCGACCCGGCTTCAAGCTCCGCCCGAACCCTCTCCGCCTGGGGCTGCGAGCTGGTGGAGGGCGATGCGACGAGCCCGGAGAGTCTCCGACACGCCACGGCGGGCGCAGATGCGGTCGTCCACCTCATCGGGCTGATTGCCGGAAAGCCGGAGGAGTACGAGCGGGTCATGAGCCAGGGGACGCGTGATCTCGTCCGAGCCGCGAAGGAGGCCGGAGTGCGCCGGTTCGTGCTCATGAGCGCGCTCGGCGTCACGGAGGAGTCGAAGGACCTCGTGCCCTATTACCGGTCCAAGTGGGACATGGAGCAGGCCGTCAAGTCGTCGGGCCTCGAGCACGTGATCTTCCGGCCGAGCTTCGTGTTCGGGAAAGACGGCGGCATCCTTCCGGTCTTTCTGCGCCAGGTCAGGTATTCGCCCGTCACGCCCGTGCCCGGATCGGGAAAAAGGTTGCTCCAGCCGATCTGGGTCGAGGACGTCGCAGCCTTCTTCGCCCGTTCGCTTTCGACCGAGGAAGCCGCGAACAAGACCTTCGACCTAGGCGGCCCCGACCGGGTGACCTGGAACGAGTTCTATGACCGCCTCAAGCGGACGCTCGGCAAGCGGCGCGCCACCCTCCATGTGCCCCTCGGCCTGATGCGTGCGGGCGCCGCACTTGCGGAGAAGTTCCCCCGCCCCCCGGTGACCCGCGATCAGCTGAGGATGCTCGAGGCCGCGGACAACGTCGGAGACGTCGATCCGGCAATCGGAACCTTCGGCATCCGCCCGATCGGCCTCGACGAGCAGCTCCGGCGGGCGGCCGCCTAACCTTAAAAAGATGAGGGGCCCGAAGGCCCCTCACCGGAAACTCGCCTGGATTTCGTAGGAGCGGTCAGCCCCCTACGCTGGCTAGGCGGTTCCCCGTAGGTCTCGGGGTCACGCCCCTACGAGCGAGTACCTCCACTGCCCGAACAGTCGTCTGTCAAGATCGGACCACCTCCTTTCCGTGGTAGCACGATCATATCGACCCACGCAGGACGACGGACAGCTCTAGGCCGCGGTCCAGCGGCACGGTGACACTCGAGAGCGTGGGGTCTGCCTGGCGCGCCTGGGAATAGGCACCGAGCGTGTCTGCGTGGGAGAGGACGTTGTCGGCAACGACGAGCGCACCGGGCTCGAGCCTCGTGCGGGCCAGCGCGAAGAGGCTTTCGTAGTCGTCCTTCTCGGCATCCAGGAAGACGAGGTCGAAGACGTCGTCGATCGTCGGCAACATCTCGAAGGCGTCGCCTTCCCGAAGCTCGACCCATTGCTCGAGGCCGGCATCCTCGACGTTCCGGCGCCAGGCCTCCACCTTCGCCGGGTCGTACTCGAGCGAGAGCACGTGCCCCCCAAGGTGTCGGACTCCGGCTCCGAGCCAGATCGAGGAATAGCCCCTCGACCCGCCGAGCTCGAGGACCTCACAATCGGCATGCGGAGCGACCAGCGAGAAGAGGAACCTGCCGGTGGTCGGCGCGACCGCGCGCGAGCGCTGCATCGCCGGTAGCTCGCGCTCATCCTCATCCTCCCGCTCGAGGCGGGCGAGGACGTCGAGAACCCGCTCGTCGAGCACCCCTAGCCGGCCATCTCAGCTGCGCGGGTCGAGCTCGGTGGCGAGCGCCGCCGCCGCACCCGCTTTTTTCCGGACGACCAGGAACCCTTCGCTTCGCGCCACCACGTCTTCGACGTCGGGAATCTCATGACCGGGCAGCACGGCAAAGTGTGTGGGCTCACTGCGCACTCGCTCGTACTCGGCCACAGTCATCTGGATCGTCTCCGTGCAGGTGGCGTACCCGCACTCGCAAAGATACTCCGCGGTGTCCTCCCGCGTCACGTCGTTGATCCGCTCGTTGACCTCGCGGAAGACCGCTTCGTTCTTCCCGACCCGCTCGGTCCGGGTATCCATGCGGACGATCCTACGTCAGACGACGACTTTTACGACTCCGTCAACAACCTTGACCGGGAACGTCTCCACCGGCAGATACGCCGGCAACGAGAGCGCCCTGCCGGTCCGGATGTCGAAGCGAGAACCGTGTCGCGGGCAGATCGCGACGAACTCATCGGGGTCCCAGTCGCCCTCGGCTAACGGCCCGTCGTCGTGGGAGCACCGGTCCTCGATCGCATAGAGCTCGCCGTCGGCGTTGTACACCCCGATCGCGATCTCCCCGGCGCGCACGATCTTCACCTCACCCGGCGGAAGCTCCTCCACCGGGCAGACATCAAGCTCGGGCATGTCTAATTGAGCTCGAGCTCTTCCAGGCCCGCCCACTCCTCGGGCAGTGGCGTGCCCTTTGCCCGGTGGAGCGCAACCTTGAGGACGCCGAGGCCGAGCAGCGCACACTTGAGGCGCACGGGCGTGAGTGGAATCCCGACCTCCTCGAGCAGCTCCTCGCGGTCCATCGCCGCAACAGCGACAGCGCTTCGGCCCTCAACCATCTCCATCAGCATCGATGTCGACGCCTGGCTGATCGCGCAGCCCCGGCCCTGGAACTTCACCTCCTCGATCGTGTCACCGTCATCTGCAAAGGAAACGAAGATCGAGACCTCGTCCCCGCAGAGCGGGTTCAGACCGTCGGCCTGGGCATCGGGCTTCTGCATCTCCCCATGCCCACGGGGGTTCTTGTAGTGGTCGAGGATGACGTCCCGATAGAGCTCGTCCATGTCGCTCACTTGAACACCTCGCGAACCCTCTCGATGCCCGCAACGAGCCTGTCTACTTCGTCCTCGAGCGTGTAGAGATAGACGCTCGCGCGAGTGGTCGCGGGAATCCCTAGCCGATGCATGAGCGGCTGGTTGCAGTGGTGGCCGGCTCGTACCGCAACGCCTTCCGAGTCGAGGATCTGGGCGACGTCGTGCGGATGGACTCCTGCAAGCGTGAACGAGACAATGCCGGCGCGCCGGTCCGCAGGCGGCCCGAAAAGAGTCAGGCCCGGGATCTCGGCCAGGCGCTCGATCGCGTGGGTCGTCAGCCGGGCCTCGTGCTCCTCGATCGCCCCGAGCCCGACCGCGCTCAGGTAGTCGATCGCGACGCCGAGGCCGTAGGCCTGGGCGATCGGAGGGGTTCCGGCCTCGAACTTGTTCGGCAGCTCGTTCCAGGTCGTCCGCTCAATCGAGACCGACCGAATCATCTCGCCACCCAGTTCGAAGGGTGCCATCTTCTGGAGCAGCTCCTGGCGCCCCCAGAGGACACCGATCCCACTCGGAGCAAGCATCTTGTGCCCGGTGAAGGCAAGGAAGTCGCAACCGAGCGCCTGCACGTCGATCGGCCGGTGTGG
>DATHAG010000185.1:0-3034 GCA_035296825.1 Gaiellaceae bacterium
AGGTCGTAAAGCGGATTCGCGGCGCGCCGCTGCCGGAACAGGAAGGCGATCAAGGCGGCGATTGCGATCGCCCCCAGCCCGAGCGCCAGCGTTCCCATATCGGGAACCGGGGCGAAGTTGATCGAGAGCACGAGCGCCGCAACCAGCACGACCGACAAGACGCCGCCGAGGTTGTCGACGGGATCCGACGCCTCGTTGACGTGAGCCGGCACGAAGACAAGCGCCATCACCAGAGCGACCAGGGCCAGCGGCAGCGTGATGAGGAAGACTGAGCCCCACCAGAACTCCTCGAGCAGGGCGCCGGAGATCACCGGTCCGAGAGAGGAGATCGCGCCACCGATCCCTGACCACAGTGCAATCGACTTCGTGCGCCCGGGTCCCGACCAGAGCGCTGTGATGAGGGCGAGCGTCGTGGGGAAGGCCATGCCGGCGGAGAGCCCGCCCAGGACGCGAGCGACGAAGAGAACCTCGTCTGTCGGAGCCCAGGCGGCGAGGAGGCACGCCGGAATGGACAGCGCCATGCCCAGGATGAGCATCAGCTTGCGTCCGTAGCGATCGCCGACCGCGCCGAAATAGAGCACGGACGCCGCCAGCCCCAGCGAGTAGCCGACCGCGATCAGGTTGAGCGTGGCCTGTCCCGAGTCGAAGGCTTCCGCGATCGACGGCAGGGCGACGTTGGCCACCGCCAGGTTCAGGTTGGCGACGGCCGCTACGAGGATGAGTGAGATCAGGACGAGCCCCGCCCGGGCGGGGCTCGCCTCGGAGTTCGTCACGCTGCGTCTGCGCCCGCGGTCGCACCCGCGGACACAAGCGCCCGGCTTCCCATGCGCTCGAGCAGGTGGTCTCCCACCCTGAGCGAGTTCGCCATGGCGGTCAGCGCCGGGTTCACGGCGCCGATGCTCGGAAAGATGCTCGTGTCGACGACGTAGAGGTTGTCGAGCTCGTGCGCCTTGCAGTCACGGTCGAGGACCGACGTTTCGGGATCGCTGCCGAACCGGCAGGTGCCCGCCTGGTGGGCGACGCCGGCCACCGGAATGTCGTTCTTCATGTACGCGAAACGGTGGATCAGGTGTCCCGGGTTCATGTTCAGCTGCGGAAGGAGCGACTTCAGCTTCTCGTAGAGGCGCTTCTTCGCCTCCGCGTTCGTCTCCGAATAGGTCAGTTTGACGTTGCCGTCCGGCTCGACCGTGACGCGGTTTTCCGGCCGGGGGAGATCCTCGGTCGAGAGCCAGAAGTCGATCGCGTGGCGCGCCACACGGTCGAGCGTCCACTCGGGAGCCAGCCTCGTCTCCCCCGGTTTTTCGCCGCGGAACATCTCCGCCTGCGACTTCCCCACCATCTGGATGTTCCCGAGCGGGAACTCGAAGTCGTCGCTCCCGAAGTAGAAGTCGTTGAGCCCGAGCGTCTTCTGAAAGACGGTCGGGTTCTCCTCACGGGAGAGCGCGAGCACCGCGATGCTGTCGTGGAACATATAGTTCCGGCCAACCTGGTCGGACCCGTTGGCGAGTCCGTTCGGGTGGTAGTCGTTAGCCGACGACAGGAGAAGCTTTGCGGTGTTGGCCGCACCGCAGGCGACGACGACGATGTCGGCCGCGAAGTGCTCGGTCTCGGCGCCACGCTCGACGACGACCTCCGTGACTCGCCCCCCGGACGGATCCGTCTCGAGCTTCGTCGCCCTCGCGTTCGTCAGGAGCGTCACGTTCGGATGCTCCAGCGCAGGGCGCACGCCGAGCACTTCGGCATCGGACTTCGCGTGCACGAGGCACGGAAATCCGTCGCACGTCGCGCAGCGGACGCAGTGGCTGTACGGCATGTTCGCTTCGTTGAGCCGGATCCCGCAGGGCGCGTGGAAGGGGTGGAATCCGGCCGCGGTGAGATCGTCGGAGAGCTGCTGGATGCGAGGCTCGTGCGAGACCGCCGGATAGCGGTACGGCGCGCTCGCAGGCGGCTCGGTCGGGTCTTCCCCGCGGGCCCCGTGCACCTCGTAGAGGTGCTCGGCCTGCGTGTAGTACGGCTCGAGCTCCTCGTACTCGATCGGCCACGCGGGCGAGACGCCGTCGTCGTGGCGGAGCTCGCCGAAATCCTCCTTGCGGAGCCGGTAGAGCGCGGCGCCGTAGAGCTTGGTCGCACCGCCGACGAAGTAGTGGATCTGCGGCTGGAACGACTTGCCCTTCTCGTCGTACCAGGTGTCGTCCGAGACGTATCGGTTGTCGACGAAGACGTCCGCCGCGTCCCAGTTCTGAGGCTCGCGAGGGAGCCAGTCCCCGCGCTCGAGGAGCAGGATGCGCTTCCCCGAGGGCGCCAGGTGCCGGGCGAGGGTGCCGCCGCCCGCACCCGTCCCGATGATGATGACGTCGTAGGAATCCATCATTAGTACTCCTCCATCAACTCGGGGACGATGATTCGCGCCGCCGCCTCCATCAGCGCCAGGTGGGAGAACGCCTGCGGGAAGTTGCCGAGGTGTCGCCCCGTCGCGGCGTCGAACTCCTCCGCATAGAGCCCAAGCGGCGACGAAATCCGCAGCAGGCGCTCCATCAGGTCGCGTGCCCGCTGCAGGTCGCCGACGATCGCCAGGCCGGAGACCAGCCAGAAGGAGCAGATGAGGAACGTGCCCTCCTTGCCCGAGAGGCCGTCATCCGTCTCGCCCGTGCGGTAGCGCAGAACGAAGCCGTCCTCGGTCAACTCGTCGGCGATCGCGTTCACGGTCGCCCGAAGCCGCTCGTCGTCGCTGGGCAGGAAGCCGAAGATCGCCGCGAGCAGGGCGGAGGCATCGAGGGAATCCGTCTCGTAGTGCTGGCGAAGGACTCCGCGATCGTCGACGCCGTGCTCGAGGATGTCGGCCCGGATCTCGTCCGCGGTCGCCTGCCACTTCTCCTTCGATTCGGGGTCGCCGCGGATCTCGGCCAGCTGCGCGGCCCGGTCGAGCGCCACCCAGCACATGAGCTTCGAGGACACGTAGTGCTGCGGGGCTCCGCGCGCTTCCCAGATCCCCTGGTCGGGCTCGCGCCAGACCCCCGTAGCGCACTCCGCTTGC
>DATHAG010000186.1:0-18627 GCA_035296825.1 Gaiellaceae bacterium
CTCTTTTAACCTTCCTAGCAACCACGTTGCTAGCGATTTGCTCACAGGGTGCTAACGCGTGCCAACGCGCGGTGTGAAGAGCGACAGTTTGCCCGGTCAGGCACCCGCTGCTCCCTGCCGGTCAGTGACGCAAGCTCAGCTCAGGTGACGCGAGGCCAGTAGATCTTTCTACTCACCGCAGGGTCCCGTCCCGCCTTGGCAACGCCAGCCATCGTCTGCCGGGGATGGAGCGGCATGGGTCGACCAGGTTCCGCAGAAGTCACAGCAAATCTCCACTGGCTGTAGATCGGACGGATACTCGACGATGAGCGTGTCACCACGCTCATCCTGCACCACCAGAATCCCCTCGCCCATGACAGTCACGACTTCATATGACCTGCTTGGGATCATGCTGTGGGCGACGACTTCCTCACCGGCAGTATCGGGCGGTAGTCGCGCCTGCGTCATGACGAAAATCCTACGTCACGCCCCGGATCGCCGCTTCTTCCGCGCCCATCGACACTAGCCTAGATTGCGGAGCCAATTCCGCCGACCTAGGCGACTGCTTTTCAAACCCGGAGACCATGGTGACTCTCCGCGCCTCGAGCGACTTGGGGCTGACGAGCAGGGAGGCGGCTTGTCCGTCCAGGCCGCCGCATGGCCCGGTCGTGCCGCCTCCCTGCCCCTCAGCCGCGAATCGCCCAGCACCACGGTGTCTTGCGCCCCAAGGCGTAAGAACATGTCGAGTTCCAGCCGCGCGTCCGCCTCACGGAGGGCCATCCCAGGCGAACGATCAGCGTCTTCGTCCCGATGCGCGCGACGATGCATTGCGACGATCGCAAAGATTCGATCAAGTCGTAAACGAAGGTTGGGTTGCTAATTCAACTGTCACTGCCGCTGTCACGCCCCGCGAGTTGCCGCAGGCGAAGCGCGTACCTCTCACTCTCGTCAGAAACGGTGGGCAGTCAAGGGCGCGGCAGATGAAGGCCGCGCCCCCGGTCGATGATCGCGGGTCGCTACCGCGGCAATACGCCTGCTAGCCCCACCTCGAGACGCCGGAAAGCCGTATGCCCGCGAGTTCGAAATGGCGTTTTCATGCGAGCTAGCAGAAGAAAGGGTTTTCTCATTCCATATCCGCCCGTCATCCAGCCCGAGACGATGAGACGCGCCGTGCAAACGGAGCTCGCTGTTCTCGAAACAAGCGAGCCAACGCACCGCGCGCCCTGGCGCGTAGATCTCAGCTACCCGCTGGCTCGCCGGGCGGCTTCCGAGCCGGGGTCGGACGCCGACGACGTCAGGCGGCTCGAGGGAAGATTCGTCCTCACCGGCTACCGGAGCTGGCACTGAGCTGAGAGGACCGCAGGCCAGACTCCAGTCGGCAGGTTGACGCCAGCGCGCCTGGAGCGAGGGCACGCGAAGGGAGGGCCCGGCTGGCGGCCCTCCCGACGGGTGCGGTTCCGAGGCTCGCCTAGGCGGTGACGCCGTTCTTGTGCGTCATAACCCGGCCGTTCGTGATCTTGGGCGGGTTCGGGAATGCTGTCTCGAGCTTCTCGTCGCGCACCCAGCTGGCGGCGATCTTTGTCGACTCCTCGGCCTGTTCAGGAGTCTCGAAGAGTCCCAGTGAGCTGATGACGCCGTTGTCGGCCTCGATCAGGTAGTAGCCCTTGAAGCCCTGCAGCTTGCTCAGCTTCGGGACGAGGGTCTCGTTGACCTTGTCGGTCAGCTCGACCGTGCGATTCCGGTCCACACCGTCATAACGGCGAATGGTCGCATGCATGTGATGCTCCTTCTGTTATCTCACAGGGCAGAAAGTTCGAACGAACTCCTGCTGCGCTCAGGGCCAGGTGTGACAGACGGAGCCTCGGCGGCTTCAACGCTAGAGCCCAAAGCGCTGTGTTCACCGTAGCAGCGATTCGGGGACGCCGTCAGATCCGGAGCCCAACCGCTCGCGCTGGCATCAAGATGCATCGGACCGAGCTGCGGCGGGCATGAACGCGACGTGTTCGACCACGTGACGATTCGGGCTGAAGACCGCGAGGCGTCGGAGTCCTTCTACGACACCGTTTTGGGCACGCTCGGGGTCGAGAAGACGTATTCGGGGGGCGAGCTGGTCGAGTGGGACGACTTCTCCCTCGCGCCGGCGAACAACCAGAAGCCTCCGACCCGAGGCCTCCACATCGGCTTCGTTGCGCCCGCGCGGACCCACGTCGAAGAGTTCTGGCGTGTCGGGACGGAGGCCGGCTACCGCGACGACGGTTCGCCGGGCCCGCGGCCGCAGTACCGCAGCGACTACTACGGGTCGTTCCTGCTCGACCCCGACGGAAACAGCGCCGAGGCCGTGCACCACGGCGCGATGCGCGGTGACGGCCGCGTCGACCACCTGTGGATCCGCGTCGCTGACGTGGCGGCGTCAAAGCGGTTCTACGAGGCCGTAGCGCCGCAGACGGGCTTCCGCCTGAACCTGGATACCCCCGAGCGGGCGCAGTTCGTGGGCGCGAGCGGCTCGTTCTGCGTCGTCCTCGGGCCGCCCACCGAACACCTCCACCTGGCCTTTCCGGCCCAGGAGAACGCAACTGTGGAGGAGTTTCATCGCGTAGCCACCGGGGCCGGCTACGAGGACAACGGGGCTCCCGGCGAGAGGCCTGTCTACCACGACGGCTACTACGGCGCTTTCGTCCTCGACCCCGACGGAAACAACATCGAGGTCGTGAACCACAACCGGGACTAGGCACAGGCCAACCGGAATCAAGGGATCGGGCCGCATCGAGCCGGCCGAATGTCTCGCCGCGCGACTCGGAAGTGCATACCGCCTCGGTTTCCGGATCTCGGCGCTAAGGAGGAGGACGCCGATTGCCGACTTCTATGAAGTGCGCTGGCGCCCCCGTTTCTTCATGGTCGCGGCGGCCGGCGGAGCCGGTCTCATCAGCCTGCTCGCGTTTCTCGTCCCGGCGGCCGCGTGGGCCTACCGGAGCCCCTCGCTGCATGTCGCGATCGAGACGACGAACGCGCTCGTCGCGCTCCTGGCCGCCTACCTCGTGCTCGGGCGCTTTCGGGAGAGCTCGCTCGTGTCGGATCTGGTGCTCGTCTGTGCGCTGACCCTGTTCGCCTTCACTGATCTCTTCTTCCTCGCGCTTCCGGCTGCTCTCCCAGACCTCTACTTAACGGCATTCCCGATCTGGACCTCGCTCGTGGGAACGCTACTCGGGACCGGCACGTTTGCCGCCGCCGCCTTCGCAAGCCGGCGCCGACTCCGCCTACCGGTGCGCAGTCTCTCCATCTCGCTGACCGCATGTGTCTGGGCGCTGGTCGGCACGGCCGTAGTCGTGGCCGTCTTCGGGCTGGGATTCTCGCTCGGATTCCCCTCCTGGCTTTCCCCGGAGGCGTCCGACCGGCCGCTCCTAGTGGGGCACCCGATCGTCCTGACGGTGCAGCTCATCGCCACGCTCCTCCTCGCGGTCGCGGCTGTGGGGTTTCTCCGGCGGGCTGAGCGGACCGGCGACGAGCTCATGCAGTGGTTCGGGACCGGCGCGACCCTCGCGGCCTTCGCGCACTTGAACTACCTCTTCTTCCCTTCCCTCTACTCCGACTGGGTGTACACCGGCGACTTCCTTCGCCTCGGTTTCTACCTGCTCATCCTCGTCGGGACGGGCCGAGAGATCCAGACCTACTGGCACCGGCTCGCACAGGTGGCGGTGCTCGAGGAGCGCCGACGGATCGCACGGGAGCTTCACGACGGGCTTGCTCAGGAGCTTGCCTTCGTCGTCGCCGAGACCTCCGGGCCCGCCCGCGCGGCGGGGGAGCGTGCGCTCGACGAGTCGCGACGTGCGATCGCGGCCCTCACACGACCGGTCGACGAGCCGCTCGACGTTGCCCTTGTCCAGGCAGCCGAGGAGGTCGCCCATCGCGTCGGCACGACCCTCCGCTTCGCGGTCGCATCCGATCTGGAGGCGACTGCGGATACCCGCGAGGCGCTCATCCGGATCGTTCGCGAGGCCGTGACGAACGCGGCGCGGCACGGCGGCGCGAGCGAGGTTCGGGTCGAGCTCGAGAACGGCAACGGCTTGCGGTTGGTCGTCGCCGACGACGGTCACGGATTCGACTCCGAGGCGCCCCGTGGCGGCGGCTTCGGGATCATCGGCATGCGCGAGCGGGCAGAGGCCCTCGGCGGCGTCTTCAGGCTCTCGTCCGAGCCCGGCGCCGGAACCGCGATCGAGGTCGTCCTCCCATGAGCGTCGCTTGCCTCCGGCTCGCTCACGCGGGGGAAACCATGTTTCCCCCGCGAGCCCCCTTCTTACAGTCCAACGTGGGGGAACCTCCCGGTCCCGCCACACCCCCTTCACAAGCTCACGGGCCAAAGGCCGGCCCGTGAGCCCCGCCACGAGCGTCCCGATCCGGATCCTGATCGCCGACGACCATCCGCAGACGCGCGCGGGCGTGCGCGACGTCCTGGAGAGCGACGGCTTCGTGGTCTGTGCGGAGGTCGGCAACGGGAAAGCGGCGGTGGACGCCGCTCTGGCCGAGAAGCCTGACGTGTGCCTGCTCGACATCCGGATGCCAGGCAGCGGCATCGCCGCGGCGGCGGGGATCTCGAGCGCGCTGCCGGGAACCGCGATTGTGATGCTGACCGCGTCGCGTGACGACGCGGATCTCTTCGATGCACTTCGCGCCGGGGCATGCGGCTACCTTCTGAAGGACGTCGAGCGCTCGGAGCTCCCGGCCGCGCTCAGGGGAGCGCTCGCAGGCGAAGCTCCTCTGCCTGCGAACCTCGTCACACGTCTGATCGAAGAGTTCCGCGAGCGGGGGCGCCGCAAGCGCGTTGTTCTGGCTCACCAGCCGGCGGTGGAGCTGCGTCAGCGGGAGTGGGAGGTGCTGGAGCTCCTGCGCGAAGGCCTGTCGACGGCGGAGATCGCCAAGCGCCTCTTCATCGCCGACGTGACCGTGCGATCCCACGTTTCTGCGGTTCTCAAGAAACTTCGGGTTCCGGATCGCGATGCAGCCGTTCGCCTCCTCGACGAGCGTTGAGGAAGTTCAACGGCCCGAGCACTATGCAACGTGGGCGGCAGGGGCGATACTGAGGTCAGGAACTCCACCGATCTGGTGTGAGGGGCAGTCATTGGCTCGAGAAGGGGCGTAGGCGCGCCCCTTCTCGCTTTTTTGGGGGATGCGCGAGAGGCTCGTCTCGGCCAGGATCGGTGCAGATACGTACACACGGTGGTGCGGCCCGCCCCGATCCGAAGGATGTTTCGGTGTCTGCACTCGCCAGAAACCCTCGTACTGCCCCTCTCGTCTACGGAGCGCTCATGGCGCTCTGGATCGGCGTCGTCGCGAACTCCCAGAGTGAGCCACCCGGCCTCCTGGTCGCGGTGCTCTTCCTCGTGCCGCTCGCGCTTCACGCGTGGCTGGGATGGGTCGTCGCGCAGTGGTGGACGCTCGGGCTTGCAGCGCTCCCGGTCGTGGCTGCCGTCGTCGTCGGTGGACTCGGATCCGCGCTCTGGATCGTGGTTATCCTCCTCGAACTCTTTCCGGGGGCGCCGCTGATCGCGGCCGGTGTCTACGCCAGGCTCTGGCAGGCAGAGAAGGAGAATCCGGCGGACGACCATCTCTGGTCGTTCTGACTCTGACCCTAGATGGCTAGGAGACGGCCGAGATGCCGCTGCGGCCGAACTGACCCTGAAGCTGGGCGACGTAAGCGGAGAGGTCGGTCTCCTTCTGTTCGATCCGCCGCTCGAGCTCCTCGACTGCATCCTCGCGCCGCTCGAGCGAATCCAGCCGTAGCTCGAAGTCGGCTTCCGCTCCTGCGAGCTCCTGGAGCCGCTCTCTCATCTTCTCCTCGAGGTCGTCGAGGTAGCGGGAACGGCGCTCGATGCGGAGACGCTCGGACTCGATCATCTCGACGGCGATGAACTCGGAGTCGCGCTCGGCAATTTCCTGCTCCCGGGCCGCAAGGCGCTCGAGCTCCTCGCACACCCGCTGGTTTTCCGCCGCGAGACGGCGCTCGCGCTCTTCGTGCGCGGTGTCCGTGTCCGCGAGGCGCCGGTTGCGCTCGTCGAGCTCGGTCTGGGCGGCCGCGAGGCGCCGCTCGCGCTCGTCGAAGTCGATCTGGGCCGCGGCGAGCTGTGACGTCAGTTCGACGAGCTGGGCGGCTTCGACGGACTCCTCCTCGTCGGCGGCGTATGCATGGGCCTCGATCTGGGGCTTCCCGTTCCCCGCTTGGCGTCTCGCTGCATCCGTGTAGATCTCGACGCGGACGACCGGGGCGGACGAGCCGGACTTCCGCTTGCGCGCGGGCTTTCGCCTCGCCGGGGAGGGGGTCGCCTCGCCGTCAGGGACGGCTTCGATGAGCGGGTCCTCATGCATGCGCAGTGAACTTCCCTCTTAGCATTGCCTCGGTGCAGCACATCGCCTATCCCCCGCCGGAGGGGCGTTGGCGGAAACCAACTCCTGGCTAGCGCCCTAACGCGATGAAGCTCTTAGAGGCTCTTAGCTACACTGGCGAGCCGGTATGGCTGGTGAACGTGTCAAGCTCGAAGTGAAGCCGCGGGAGAACGGTGGAAGCCCGGCTGCCCGCCGTTTGCGCGCCGAAGGGGCAATTCCCGGCGTTCTCTACGGGGGCGGGAAGCCCGCGCAGCCGTTCAGCGTCGGCGAGCGGGAGCTCCGCCGGGTCCTCACCGGCTCCCACGGCCTCCACGCGATCATCGACGTCGTCGTCGAGGGCACCCAGAAGCCCCACCACGCCGTGCTCAAGGAGTACCAGCTTCACCCCGTGAAGAACCGCCTCCTCCACGTTGACCTCCAGGAGGTTCGGCTCGATCAGGCGATCCACGCGCAGGTGGTCGTCGAGCTCACCGGAGAGGCGCAGGGGGTCACCGAGGGCGGCGTGCTGCAGCAGTCGCTGCGGGAGGTCAACGTCGAGGCGCTTCCGATGGACGTTCCGGAGCGGATCGAGCTCGACGTAACAGCGCTCAACATCGGCGACAACGTCCGTGTGAGCGATCTGCCCCCGATCGAAAACGTGACGTACCTTGATGACCCGGAGACCACGATCGCGAGCGTCATCCCGCCGACGCTGGAGCCTGAGGAGCCCGAGGAAGAGGTATCCGAGGAGGAGCTCGCCGAGGGCGAGGTTCCAGCCGAGGGCGAGGCGGAAGGTACCGCCGACGAAGCCGTCGAGGCGGATGCCGACACGGCGGGCGAGGGCAAGACCACAGACTCCGAGGGGTAGATCCTCGTGCGGCTGTTTCGTCGAGGCCAGGCCGCCTCGACGCTCGACCTGCTGGTTGCCGGCCTCGGGAACCCCGGGCGTGACTACGCTCGCACCCGACATAGCGTCGGCTTCATGGTTTGCGACGAGCTCGCCCGGCGCCATGATGCTTCGTGGCGGTCGAAGTTCTCTGCCGACGTTGCCGAGCTCCGGCTCGACGGCCGCCGCCTCGCGCTCATGAAGCCGCAGACCTTCATGAACGAATCAGGGCGAGCCGTGGCCGCCGCCATTCGCTTCTTCAAGATTCCGGCCGGGTCGCTGCTCGTGGTGCACGACGAGGTCGATCTGGAGCCCGGCCGCCTCCAGGCGCGCGCCGGCGGCGGTCTCGCCGGGCACAACGGCCTGCGCTCGATCGCCCAGCATCTCAAGACCCAGGAGTTCCTGCGGCTCCGGATCGGCGTCGGGCGGCCGGAGCGCGGTGACGTCCGGCCTGTGGCTGATTACGTACTCTCGCCCTTTGACCAGGACTTCGACGTGGATGCGCTCGTGGCCCGCGCTGCCGACTCGGTCGAGACGATCGCGCGAGACGGCCTCGAGGCCGCGCAGCGGCTCTACAACGACTAGCCCATGGACGCGATTGTGACCGCGGTGAGCCGCAGCGCCTCGCACACGATGGCCAAGCCGAATCAGGAGAGCATTCGCGTCCTGAGCGGCCTTGGGGTGGAGGGCGACGCCCATCTCGGGGAGACCGTCAAGCACCGCTCGCGCGTCCGGCGCGATCCAAGCCAGCCCAACCTGCGCCAAGTCCACCTGATCCACGAGGAGCTCCACGAGGAGCTTCGCGAGGCCGGTTTCACGGTGGTACCGGGCCAGATGGGTGAGAACGTGACAACGCGAGGCGTCGACCTGCTGGGGCTCCCGGCAGGCACGCACCTGCACCTCGGCGACACAGCCGTGGTGGAGGTGACCGGTCTTCGCAATCCGTGCGTCCAGTTGGACAGGCTCCAGCCCGGACTCATGGCCGCCACCCTGGGGCGGGACGAAGAGGGCGGCCTCGTCCGGAAAACCGGAGTCATGAGTATCGTCGTGGCCGACGGTGAAGTCCGGCCCGGAGACCCGATTCGCGTCGAACTGCCTCCGGAACCGCAAGGGCCGCTAGAGCCCGTCTAGTTCAGGCTCACGCGGCCGCCGGCGGGGGAAGGAGATCGCGGGGGACGTGCTCCTCGTCGATCCGAACCCGGACGAAAAGGCCTTGGCCGGTGCGGCCGTACTCGACCCGGAGGGCTGCCTCGGGCACGGCAGCGAGCGCGTCGGCGTGCTCCTCGCGCCACGCGTTGTAGCGATCAGCCGCGCCGGGAGGCTCAAACGACGCGACGAGCAGCGGCCGCTTTCCGATGTCTACGAGCTCTCCGGCCACGGCGGGAGCCTAACCGGGGGCTACGATTGCGTCCGCGGAATCGCGGTTCCGTCCCTCGTTATGGACCTGAAGACCCTCACCGACACTCCCGTTCTGAACCCGCTCGCCCGCGCTCTCGCGGAGACCGATCGCCTGCGGGCATTCGCGGCTGCCCCTGACTGCGCGCGCGTCTCCGAAGCGCTCCTGCCACTCTTCCTTGCAGCTGTCTGGACCACCCGGGAGGGCGGGCTCACCTGCCTGCTCCCAGACGACGCCGATGCTCGAGATGTCGCCGAGGCAGCCGGGTGGTATCTCGGCGAGGACAGGGTCGGCCTCCTTGCCTCGCGCGGCGTCCGGTGGGAGACCGGTCTCCGGCCCCCTCCGCACCTCGTGGGCGAGCGAGCGCGGGCACTCGAGATCCTCGCAGGCGGGGGACTCGTGTGCGCCTCAGCTCTGGGGGTGGCTGATCTCCTGCCTCCGACCAGGTCGCGCCCGGAGACCATGCACGTGCAGGTCGGCTCGGAGCCGGGCTCCGAAGAGCTGGTTTCGGAGCTCGCCCTCGCCGGCTACGAGCGGGTCGAGCGCGTCGAGGAACGCGGCCAGTTCGCAGTGCGCGGCGGGATCGTCGACGTGTTCCCCTCCACGGGGCGCGAGCCGATTCGCATCGAGCTCTTCGGGGACGAAGTTGAGTCGATCCGAGCGTTCTCGGCCTTCACACAACGAGCTCTACGCGTTCTCGAAGAGGCGACGATTCACCCAGCCGCCGAACGGCGGCTGGATCTTTCCGACTCCGAGCTCGGCCACCAGGACGGGCTCGAGCTTCCGAACGACCTCGTCTCGCCGCTCGGGCTACCCGATTTCGTGTGGGAGCCGGACGAGGTTCGCAAGGTGTGGGAGGAAGAGCTCGTGGAGGGGGTTTCGCTCAGCGGCGTGGTCGACCTGAGCGAGCTTCCGTCGGGACAGCCGTACGCCTTCGAGGCGCAGCGACCGGCGGTCGCCGCGCGGGGGCTCTCCGAGGCCGAGCGCGACCTGGGCGGGTTCGTGCGCGGTGGGAACCGGGTCGTCGTGACGTTCGCCCACCGCGGAGAGGCGTTGCGGACGAAAGCGCTGCTGCGCCGAATCGAGCCCGTGCTTCTCGACGAGGGCGACCCCTTGCCCGCCGTGCCGGGCCTCGTCTTCGCGGTCTCTCCCGCGCGGCGCGGGTTCGTCTCGCGCGACCTCGGGCTGGTGCTCTTGCCCGACACACAGGTCTTCCGCAAGCGCCCGCCGCGCGCCGACGCCAGGCTCGGGCGCGCGCTTCAGAGCTTTGCCGACCTGCGGACCGGCGACTACGTCGTCCACGAGGACCACGGGATTGGGAAGCTGCTCGGCTTCGAGACGAAGACCGTCGCGGGGGTCACGCGGGACTACCTCTTCCTTGCCTTTCGGGGGGACGACCGCCTCTACGTCCCGCACGAGCAGATCGGCAAGGTCTCGCGCTACGTCGGCGCAGGCGCGGCCGAGCCGGCACTCTCCAAGCTCGGAGGCAAGGCCTGGCAGCTCGTCAAGACCAGAGCCAGGGCGGGTGCCCGAGAGCTGGCGGGCGAGCTGCTTGCGCTCTACGCGCAGCGCCAGCGTGCAGAAGGGTTCGGCTACGACGTGGAGGGCGACCTCTTGGAGCAGCTCGAGGCCAGCTTCCCTTATGTCGAGACGCCTGACCAGCAGCGGGCAATCGAGGCCGTCAAGGAGGATCTCGAGACTCCCCGGCCGATGGACCGGCTCGTGTGTGGGGATGTCGGCTTCGGAAAGACAGAGGTGGCCATTCGGGCGGCATTCGCGGTTGCTGTCGCCGGGAAGCAGACGCTCTTCCTTGCCCCCACGACCATTCTTGCCCAGCAGCACTGGAACACGTTCCGCGAGCGCTACCGCGATTTTCCGATCAACGTCGAAATGATCTCGCGGTTCCGCAGACCGGCAGACGTGAAGCGAATCCTGGCCGACTTCGCCGGCGGGCGCGTAGACGTTCTGATCGGGACGCACCGCGTGCTCTCGCGCGACGTCGCCGCCAGGGACCTGGGTCTCGTGATCCTCGACGAGGAGCAGCGCTTCGGTGTCGCCCAGAAAGAGCTTCTCCGCCAGCTACGGCTCGAGGTCGACGTGCTCGCCCTGACCGCGACGCCGATTCCACGCACGCTCCACATGTCGCTCTCCGGGCTCCGCGACATCTCCGTTATCGAGACTCCGCCCGAGGGCAGGCGCCCGATCCGGACGCACGTGGGCGAGTTCGACGAGGAGGTCGTCCAGCTCGCCCTCCGCCGCGAGCACGAGCGGGAAGGGCAGTCCTTCTACCTTCACAATCGCGTCGAGTCGATCGAGGACGCGGCCGAGCACCTCCGTCAGATCTGCCCGGAGCTTCGGTTCATCGTCGCGCACGGCCAGCTGCCTGAGCGGGAGCTCGAGAAGCAGATGCTGACCTTTCTCGCAGGAGACGCGGACGTCCTGGTCTCGACCACGATCATCGAGTCGGGCCTCGACATCCCAGAGGCGAACACTCTCGTAGTGGAGCGCGCGGATGCGCTCGGGCTCTCCCAGCTCTACCAGATCAGGGGCCGGGTGGGCCGGAGCGACGTTCCCGCCCATGCCTATCTCTTCTACCCCGACAGCCAGGAGCTGACAGCCGAGGCGCGGGCGCGTCTCGCCGCGCTCGCGGACCACACCGAGCTCGGTGCCGGCTTCAACATCGCCATGCGGGACCTCGAGATCCGGGGAGCCGGCGATCTCCTCGGGGCGGAGCAGTCCGGGCACGTCGCCGCGATCGGATTCGAGCTCTACCTCGAGCTGCTCGGCGAGGCGGTCGCCGAGCTCTCCGGCGCCCGGCGCGCCGTCGGGCGCCCGGTTCGGGTCGATGCCCAGATCGACGCGTACGTACCGGCGTCGTACATCGACGCAGAGGCGCAAAAGATCGACCTGCACCGGCGTCTTGCGCTTGCCGAGATGGAGGACGAGCTGCGGGAGATCCACGCGGCCGTCGAGGACAGATACGGCGAGGTCCCGGAGCCGGTCGAGAACCTGTTCCGAATCCAGGAGGTGAAGCTGAAGGTTGCGCGACTCGGCGCCGACTTCCTCGTGTTCCGCGGCGGGCGTGCCTCGGTTGGCCCCCTCGTCCTCGGCTCTGGCGAGCTGCGCGAGCTTCGCCGGCTCGCGGACACGGCCGTGTACTCGAGCTCTCGCCGCGAGGTGACCCGCCGCACTGCCTCCTTCGCGGAAGCGCTCCAGCTCGTCGATGCTATGCTTGAACTCCGGCTCGCCGCCTAGCGACAGCCGCTTTTTCATGAGGTTTCCTCTCCGTACGACACTCGCCGTCTTCTTCGCCTGTGCGCTTGTTCTGGGCCTGGCCGCGTGCGGTGGGGGCGCTGACGAGAAGACCAGCGAAGACGTGCCGGTGGACGCGATCGCGCTCGTTGGCGACCAGGAGGTCCCGAAGGCGGAGTATGACGCGCTGCTCGATCGCGCGAAGCAGAGCTACGAGGCACAGAAGCGGCCCTTCCCGAAGGTGGGATCTCCTGAGTACAACGACCTGAAGGTCAGGGCGGTTCAGTTCCTCGTCCAGCGCTACGAGTTTAGAAGCGAAGCCGAGAATCTCGGTGTGAAGGTCACAGAAGGGGAGGTGGACAAGCGACTCGACGAGCTGAAGAAGACGAACTTCGGCGGGAGCGACGAAAAGCTTCAGGCCGAGCTCAAGAAGCTAGGTTTGACCCTGGAGCAGGCCCGCGAAGAGATCGAGGACAAGCTCCTGCAGGAGAAGATCTTCAAGAAGGTGACCGGCAACATCAAGGTGCCGGAGACGGAGATCGAGAAGTACTACGAGGACAACGAGGAGCAGTTCACCAAGCCTCGGGAAGTCCGGCACATCCTCGTCAAGTCGAAGCAGAAGGCCGACGAGCTCCACAAGGAGCTCAAGGGAGGCGCGAGCTTTGCCGCACTGGCAAAGAAGTTTTCGCAAGACACGGCCTCCGCGAAGGAAGGCGGCAAGCTCACCGTGAGCAAAGGTCAGACGGTGGCGCCCTTCGACAAGATCGCGTTCTCGATCGACGAGGGCGTGATCTCCGAGCCGGTCAAAACCCAGTTCGGGTGGCACATCATCGAGGCGCTCGCTCCGATCGAGGTGACGCAGCTCAGCGAGGCCAAGCCCACGATCGAACAGCAGCTGAAGCAGCAGAGGCAGAGCACCGCCATGGAAACGTGGCTCAAGCAGACACAGGCGAAGTACGCGAACGACGTCGTGTACGCGGCCGGCTACAAGCCGCCTCCCGGCGCGACGCAGACGCAGGCTCAGACAACGGGCTAGATGAGCGCGTCCCTCCGGGCTCGCCGATCACCGATCGACCATCTAGGCCAATGACCGGCGGCAAGGGACTCGGGGAAGCGATCTCCGAGCTCCAGGAGCTCGCCGAGCGCCTACGCAAGGACTGCCCGTGGGATCGTGAACAGACCGTGGGCACGATCGTTCCGCACACGGTGGAGGAGGCCTACGAGGTCGCGGACGCCGCGCTAGCCAGAGACGACGAGAAGCTCGTCGCGGAGCTTGGCGACCTGCTTTTCCAGGTCGTCTTTCTCTCGCTGCTTCTCGAAGAGCGCGGCGCCGGCGATCTGGCGGCGGTCGCGCGCGCCCTGCAGGCGAAGCTCGTCCGCCGGCACCCGCACGTGTTCGCTGCGGATTCCCTCGAGTCACCGGGTGCCGTCAAGGCCCGCTGGGAAGAGTTGAAAACCGAGCAAGAAGGCCGGCAGGGCATTTTTCACGACCTACCCGGGAATCTTCCGGCGCTCGTCTACGCTCGCAAGGTGCAGCGCCGTGCGGTGAGCGTGGGCTTTGAGTATCCAGACCTCGCGGGCGCACTGGCCGATCTCGACGAGGAGCTGAAGGAGTTGAGGGACGAGCTCGCGCGTTTGCCCAGCCCGGCACCCGAGACCGAGCCGGACCCCACCCTCGCGGCCGAGCTCGGTGACGTGCTCTTCTCTTGGGTAAACGTTGCCCGGCGTCTGAACGTCGACCCCGAGCTCGAGCTTCGCGCCGCCTCAAGGCGCTTCGTCGAGCGAGTCGAGGAAGCCGAGCGGCTCGCGGCGGCGGAGGGGCGCACCTTCGGCGAGCTTCCGCTCGAGGAGCAGGATCGCCTGTTCGACCGGGCCAAGGAGCGTGGCGCCCGGTGAGCTCGCCGATCAGGTCCGTGCATGCGCTCCAGATCCTGGACTCTCGCGGGAACCCCACGATCGAGGTAGAGGTCGTGCTCGAGGCCGGCGCCGTGGGCCGAGCTGCCATCCCTTCAGGGGCCTCGACCGGGCAGTTCGAGGCGGTCGAGCTCCGGGACGGTGACAAAAACGTCTATGGCGGCAAGGGTGTTCTCCAGGCCGTGGAGCATGTTGGCGGCGAGATTGCATTCGCCCTCGCCGGCCGGGATCCCGGAGATCAGCGGGCCATCGATCAGCTTCTGATTCAGCTGGACGGCACGGACAACAAGGGCCGGCTCGGCGCCAACGCGATCCTCGGCTGTTCGCTCGCTGTCGCGAAGGCCGCCGCAGCTGATGCAGGGGTTCCGCTCTACCGTTGGATAGGCGGCGAGGACGCACACCTCTTGCCGGTCCCGATGATGAACGTGGTGAACGGAGGCGCGCATGCCCAGAACACGCTCGACCTGCAGGAGTTCATGGTCGTCCCGGCGGGCGCCGAGTCGTTCGCCGAGGCGCTCGAGATCGGCGCGGAAACGTTCCATGCACTTCGGGACCTCCTGCACGAGCGTGGCCTTGCGACGGCGGTCGGGGACGAGGGGGGCTTCGCACCGGACCTCGGGTCGAGCGAGGAGGCGATCGACGTCGTGCTGGAGGCGGCCGAGCGCGCAGGCCACCGCGACCGCGTAGCTCTGGCCCTCGACCCCGCCGCCACGGAGCTCTGGCAGGACGGTCGCTATCGATTCGAAGGGCGCGAAGCGGATCCTGACGGGATGGTCGATTTCTGGGCGAGCCTCACGGATACCCATCCCATCGTCTCGATCGAAGATGGTCTAGCCGAGGACGAGTGGGCGGCCTGGCGCAAGCTAACCGATCGGATCGGGGCCCGGGTTCAGCTCGTCGGGGACGATCTCTTCGTCACAAACGTCACCCGCCTCCAACGCGGGATCGAGGAGGGCGTCGCCAACGCGGTCCTCGTCAAGGTAAACCAGATCGGGACGCTGACCGAGACGCTGGACGCAATCGAGCTCGCGCGTTCTCACGGGTACGCGGTAGTTATCTCCCATCGTTCGGGGGAGACGGAGGACACGACAATCGCGGACCTGGCCGTTGCCACCGGGGCCGGTCAGATCAAGACGGGCGCACCGTCTCGCACGGATCGCGTCGCCAAGTACAACCAGCTGCTCCGGATCGAGGCGGAGCTCGGCGACCGGGCCGAGTACCCGGGCTGGTCTGCGTTTCCCCTTGCAACCTGATCCGTCGCGCTTGCTTCACGCTCTTGGCAGGAACCGCTCGCCACGCGCGCACCTGGGCGAAATACGCTGATCGCGGGGAGCCAGTAATCAGGGGGTCCCCCGGGGGAGCACACCGGGCTCCCGCCCGGCCCGGCGCCTTCAGCCCGCTCGGCTACGGTGACCGGGTGAACAGCGGCCAGCGTCGCACGAAGATCGTCTGCACGATCGGCCCCGCCTCCTCTTCTCCAGAGATGATCGACGCGCTCGTCGACGCGGGGCTGGACGCGGCGCGGCTCAACTTCTCGCACGGAGCTCATGCAGATCACGCTGAAGGCGCCTGCCTCGTCCGCGAGGCACAAGCTCGTGCCGGGCGCCCGCTTGCCCTGATCGCGGATCTGCAGGGCCCGAAGCTCCGGATCGGAGAGCTCGAGGCGCCACTCGAGCTCGCGCCGGGCGACCGGCTGACACTCACAGGCGACGACGACGGCTCGTCCGGCGACCTTCCGGTGAGCCCGCCGGTTCTCTCGCAGGTTCTCCGGCCCGGCCACGACGTTTTGATCGACGACGGGCGCGTCCGCCTTCGCGTCGACGAAGTTGACGGAGGCCGCGTCATGAGCACGGTCGTGGTCGGCGGCGTCGTCCATGCCCATAAGGGCCTGAACGTTCCGGGCGTTCCCATCCCCGTCCCGTCGCTCACCGAAAAGGACCTGCGTGACCTGGACTTCGCCCTGGGCCTCGATGTTGATTACGTAGCCCTCTCGTTCGTGCGCTCGGCCAACGACGTGCGGGAGCTCCGCGAGCTTCTCCATGCCGCGGGCTCCGAGGCCCTCGTGATCGCGAAGATCGAGAAGGCCGAAGCGCTCGACGACCTGAACGGCATTCTCCGGGTCTCCGATGCGGTCATGGTTGCGAGAGGAGATCTTGGAGTCGAGATCGGTCCGGCCGAAGTGCCTCTCGTGCAGAAGCGCATCCTCCAGGCCGCGCTCGAGCGCGGGAAGCCTGCGATCACGGCAACGCAGATGCTCGAGTCGATGCTGAATCAGCCAGAGCCCACCCGGGCCGAGGCAAGCGACGTCGCCAACGCGATCCTCGACGGTACCTCGGCGCTCATGCTCTCGGGGGAGACGGCAGTCGGACGCTTCCCGATCGAGAGCGTCCAGACGATGGACAAGATCGCTCGCGCCGTCGAGCCGAGTCTCGCGTACAGGCACGAGCTCGCGCAGGATGAGCCGTTTCGCTCCGTGGGGGAGGCCATGTCGAACGCGGCCTGCGACATCGCCGAGGTCCTCGAAGCGGCTGCTGTGCTCGTCCCGACCTACAGCGGGCGGACTGCGTCCGCGGTTGCACGCCACCGGCCTCGGCGTCCGGTCATCGCTGTCACGCACAAGCCTCATGCCGCGCAGCAGCTTGCGATCGAGTGGGGCGTCGTGCCCGCCCTCATCGAGCAATGTCGGGACGTCGAACACCTTTGGGCGGCGAGCCTTGAAGCTGCTCGGTCGACGGGCATCGTCGAGTCCGGCGACCGCGTGGTGATCACGGCGGGGACTGCAGTCAACGTCCCGGGCACGACGAATCTGATCAAGGTGGAGACCGCCTAGCTAGCGCTCCCGAGGAATGCCAGGACGAGCTCGTCGAATTCCCCCGGGCGCTCCAGGCTCGGGAGGTGAGCTGCGCCCGTGATCGAGGCTCGGCGCACGTCCGGGATCTCGCGCTCGAGCCGCTCGGCGATCACGGCCATGTCGGAGACGTCGTCGTCGCCGACAAGAACCAGAGTGCGGGCCCGTACTTCGCTGAGCCTCTCGCCTGCATCCGGCACGAGAAGCTCCTCGTCTGCCTCACCGTCGACCGGTAGCTGCAGCTCGAAGGCGCGGCGCTGCATCTCTCCGACCAACGCGCGAAGCTCCGGGTCCACCATCGAGGGACTCCGATGGGGGCCGTCCACCCATGTGCTCAGGTTCGCCTCGACCGCAGCATCGAGGTCGCCGCGTTCGAGCGCCGCGTCCTCCACGGCCCCATACGCCTCGATCTCTTCCGACCAAGCATGCCCCGGCAGAGCAGCGCCGACGAGGACGAGGCTCTCGACGCTCTCCGGATGCGCGATCGCAAGCTCGAGCGCGACGCGGCCGCCCATCGACACCCCCACGATCGACGCGCGCTCGAGACCGTTCGCCTCCAGGACTTGGGCGAGGTCCCGGGCGTGGGAGTAGGAGCCCGGCGGGATCGGCGAGCGGCCGAATCCGCGCAGGTCGTAGCGGACGGTCCGGTACGAGCGGGGAAGCGATGCCCACTGCGGCTCCCACATGCGGGAGTCGCAGATGCCGGCATGGACGAGGACGACCTCCGGCCCCTCGCCCGCCGCCTCGGAATAGAGCCTCACCCGCTTACCGTACCGCGCCTCGGGAAGGAGGCGGGCCGGGGCGGTCGAATTGCGATGCCCCGTGTCCCGCTCCCGTCGAAAACGCCGTTCGCCGCTTCTCCGCTGGCTTGCCGTCGCGGTCATCGGTGTGATCGCGTTCGCGTACATCCACCCTGTGCGCTCCTATTTGCACGCGAGGGACCAGGTAGAGGCGCGGCGGTCCGAGGTCGGCGCACTCGAGCGGGAGAGGCAGGAGCTGGCCCGCCGCCTTGCGCTCTCGGAGACGGATCAGTTCGTGGAGCAGGAGGCGCGCCGTATCGGCCTCGTGCGTCCCGGCGAGCGGTTGTTCATCGTGAAGGGCCTCGAGGATCACGAAAGCGGGAGGCTACGATGATCTCGTGGACGATCCGGCAGTCGTCTCCTGGCAGCTCGGAAGACCGGCTCGGCCGTTTCGCCGGGTCGCTGTCCGCTGCGTGCATGGCTTTCCTGCGGTCACGGAACAGCCGGCGGTCGGGCCGGACGGCGCGCCGTTCCCGACCACCTACTACCTAACCTGTCCCTGGCTCGTCGCCGCGCTCGCGCGTAGCGAGGCTGCTGGGGGGGTCAAGCGATGGAGCGAAGCGGCGGCGTCAGACCCGCAGCTCGGCGAAAGCCTCGAACGCGCGAACGCCGAGCAACGTGAGCTGCGGCCGGAGATCGACGCGGGCATTGCCGGAACGAAGCACGGAGCATTGAAATGCTTGCACGCACATGCGGCGTTCGCCCTCGCTCGGCCGGGCTACGTGCTGGGCGAGCAGATCGTCGAGGAAGTCGGAGAGCGCTGGTGCCCCGATGCCCGCTGTGCCTCGGCTTCCGAGGTCGCGAAGTAGTGGCGGTCGACCACGTTCGGTACCAGTGGGACGACGGCCGGCGAAGGCTCGAGGCGGCGGGGGAAGGAACCGCGCGCTCCAGGCACCTCCTCCTTCTCGTCGATGCTGTCGTCGATGAGCTACGACGCCGGGTGGGGCATACCTACACCCTGAACGAGCTTGCGGCAGCCTATCGGGGCTCGGAAGAGTGGGTGCGCGAAGTAGTTCTCAGAGCGACGCCGCCGAAGGCGCGGGCAGGCGTTCGCGACACGACGCTCGTCCAGGACGCGGCGTTCGCGCTGTACGCCCACGGAGCGACTGACTACCGGCCGTGATGGAAGAACGCGAAGCAGGCATCCACTCCTCGCTCGCGCGGAGGCAGGTGCGAGCCCAGGAGCGCACTCGCGCGC
>DATHAG010000187.1:0-8329 GCA_035296825.1 Gaiellaceae bacterium
TCGACAGGGTTTCGTTGGACTCGAGGGAGCCGTTCAGGGAGGCCGGATCGACGGGCAGCTCGAAGGCGAAGAGCCTGACCGGTGTCCCGTCCGCGTCCGCGAGTGTCTTCTCGATCGCAGAGCGGAGCTCGCCGTCGACCGGGCCGAGGAACACGATCGCGTACCCGCGGTCGACCAGCCGGTTCTCCATCAAGGCCGGGTAGGCGTCGTTGATCAGATCCTCGGAATGCTGGAGCCTCTCCTGCTCGCTCGAACCCCGTTCGCGCTCCGCGTCCAGCTGGGACTCGAGTTCCGCGATCCTGCCCGCACTCAGGGAGTCCTCTGCCCCGCGGATCTTTCCCGACAGCGCGACCCCCAGGATGATCCCGACGGTGAGCGCGAGAAAGACCGCCGCGAGCGAGGCGACGTGATAGCGGAGATCAAACATCTAGAAACCTGCAGCAGTCTGGCAGAGGTCGTGTAGTCGGGTGAGTGCCTGGCGAGGAGCCCCTTGCGCGCCTTCCAGCCACATGCGCCAGAGGGGCCCCTCGACGTACGCGGTTGCCCTCGTCCGGCCCTCGCCTGCGTTCGCGAGCTCGATTCCGGCCGTCAGCCCCTGGGCGACGTCGTGCCAGCGAAGCTCGAGACCGGGCACCACGCGCTCCCACACGATCGTGCCACCCCCACCAGGGCGCCGCAGGAAGCCTGGAGCCCGGCCTCGCACTACCTCCCAGCGGGCTCCCTCGGCGAGCCCGCGCCGGTCCGGCGTGACCCCGGTGTACCCGGGCCACCAGTCGGGGAGGTGGAACGGCTCCGCGACGAGCGCCCACACGTCGTGGCGAGGGGCGAGAAGCTCCCGCTCCGCCTTCGCGGTCAATCGAGGCCGAGCAACGAGCGGACGCGGCTGCCGAGAAGCGAGATGAAATGGCGGAGCTCCGGCGAGGCCGCAACGGCGGTGACCACGGCCGTGAGGCCGGCGAAACCGAACGCCACCAGCGGCCAGAGGCCGACGCGGCTCTGGAAGAGCTTCGAGACCCCACGGGCGTCGACGAGCTTCCCGCCGACACGGAGGCGGGTCACGAACGTCGACGACATCCCGCGCCGGTTCCGCTCCAGGAACTCGACGAGGTTGAAGTGCGTCCCAACCGTGACGATCAGCTCAGCTCCCTTTTCGTAGGCGAGCAGCATCGCGACGTCCTCGCTGATCCCGGGTACGGGCACGACCACGGACGAGAGCTCCAACTGCTCGAGCCGCTCGAGCCCAGGCGCACGCCCGTCTGCGTAGGCGTGGACGATCAGCTCTGCGCCGGCGCAGAGCGCCTCGTCCGAGACTGAGTCCATGTCGCCGACGATTACCTCGGGCCTGTAGCCGGCCTCGATCAGCTTGTCGGCGCCCCCGTCTACCCCCACGAGCACCGGCTTGAAATTACGGATGTACGGGCGGACGATCCTGAGGTCGCGAGTAGTGTCGGGCCCGCGTGCGACCACCAGCGCGTGGCGGTCCCGGAAGCGAGTTTGAAGCTGCGGCAGCTCGAGGCCCTGCGCGAGGAGCTTTCCCTCATCCCGGAGAAAGCGCATCGTGTTCTCGGCGAAGCCCTCGAGCGCCTCGGCCACGCGTCCCTCCTGGATGACCAGAGCGTCCTCCAGCTCCCGTACCGAAAGAGCCCGGCCCGACGCAAGCCTGGTGCCGTTCCGGTAGAGGGAGGCGCCGCGTACGACGAGAGCCTCGCCGTCAGCCACTTCGTCGAAAAGCGACGCCCCTGGGACGTCGATCAGGACGACACCGGCGCGGACGAGAGCCAGCGGGCCTGGATTCGGGTACCTGCCCGACGCGGATTCCGCGACGTTGAAGACAATGCGGACACCGCTCTCGGCGAGCTCCTCGGCCGAGACCCGATCGAGGTCCGTATGGTCGATGATCGCTATGTCGTCCGGACAGAGCCGCTTGACCAGCCGCTTCGTGCGCCGATCCAGGCGTGCCGTACCGGTGAACTCGGTGAACCTCATCAGATGGTTGGTCGATGATTGGCTCGCCCGCGGGGACGGGCCAGACCAAGCCACGGTGTGCGATCGCCCGCGGGCAAGGCTAGAAGCCTTGACAAGGGCGAGGGTGCGGACTGGCGCCGGGTCTGGGCCGTCATCCGAGGGTCTGGTAATTGTCGATCAACCATCTAAAGCGTGGAGAGGAATTCCGAGCCACCGAGCATGCGCTCGAGCTCCTCCTTCTTGTCGGAGTCGGCAAGCGCCTCGATGCGCGTGTGGGTCGGGTCGCCCGGAATCTTCTCGACTCGGAAGTGCGTGTCTGCGGCACTCGCGATCTGCGGCAGGTGTGTGATCGTCAGCACCTGGGCTCGCTCGGCGATCCGGCCGAGGGCCTCCGCGACAGCGTGGGCGGTTCGGCCGCCGACCCCGGCGTCGATCTCGTCGAAGACGATGGTCGGCTCACCCGCCCCCGCATGAGCCACGGTGCGGAGCGCAAGCGCGACGCGCGAGAGCTCACCGCCGGAAGCGGTCTCTGCGACGGGGGCGAAGGGCAGGCCCTGGTTTGGACGGATCTGGAACGAGACCCCGTCGGCGCCGCTCGGCCCCGGCTCGCGGGGCACCAGCTCGACCCGGAAGTCGCCCTCGCCCATCGCCAGGCCCTCGAGCGCTTCGGCGACGGCCTTGGAGAACGGCTCCGAAGTCTTGCGACGTGCCTTCGAGAGGCCGTCGGCAAGGTCTCGAACGCGTTGCGTGGCCTCGGCGAACGCCTGCTCCGCCGCCTGGAGCGGGTCCTTGCCGTCCTCCAGGGCTTCGAGCTCCACCCGGGCCGCCTCGGCGCGGACGAGGAGTTCCCCGAGGTCGGCCGACTGGAAGCGCCGCTTCGCCTCGGCGACCCGGTCGAGCTCCTCCTCGACGCTCTCGAGGCGCCCGGGCTCGGCCTCGATGGCGGTCAGATAGGAGCGCACGCTCGACGCCGCCTCCCGGAGGCGCACCTCCGCTTCCGCGACCTCGGCTGCGATCTCCGTCAACTCAGGTGCGAACCCGGCCACGCCTGCGAGCGCCTGCCCAGCACGCGCCGCCTGCTCCGCGGCTCCCTCCCCCTGGTCCGGAGCCAGAGCCTCCGCCGCCGTCGAGGCAGCGGCCGCAAGGTCGACTGAATGGCGGAGGCGGAGGCGCTCGGCCTGGAGGCGCTCCTCGCTGCCGGTGTCGAAGCCCTCGGTGCGTTGGACCAGCTGCCGCAACTCCTCGAGGCGCGCAGCGCGCCCTTCCTCCGCCAGCACGAGCTCGTCGCGCGCCTGCCGAGCCGCTATGAGCGCGCGCCAAGCTCGCGAGAGCTCGGCCCGCCGGCGGAGCTGGTCGTCCCCGACGAAGGCGTCGAGGAGATCGAGCTGGAACGACGGCTTCGACAGGCGCCTCTGCTCGAACTGGCCGGACATGGCGAGCAGGCGATCGACGACGAGTGCGAGCTCCTCGCGGGGAACCGTGCGTCCCCACGCGTAGGCGCGCGTGCGCCCATCGGCGAAGACCCGGCGGGCGGCGATCAGACCTTCCTCTCCTTCCGGCCGCAGCTCGCGGAGGGTGGTGAGCTCCTCGTCGTCGAGAATGCCCTCGGAAAGGTCGAGCTCAGCCTCGACGTAGGCCTCTGGCGCCCCTGGGCCGACGTAGCCCGCGTCTCCACGCGCACCGAGTAGAAGTCCCAATGCCTGCGCCAGGATCGTTTTCCCGGCGCCGGTCTCGCCCGTGACCGCGTTCAGGCCCGGCCCGAAGGCGAGGTCCGCCTCGCGGATGAGGACGAAGTTCTCGATGCGGAGGGAGCGAAGCACGGGGCTGACTTAGGGGAACACCTCGTGGTACCGGGTGAAGAAGCTAACCTCCGGCAGGTGGGCCAGCAGGCTCTTCTCGGGGCCGAGGGCGACCTCGAGCGTGTCGCCCGTCGCCAGCTCGCCGCACCCCCCGCCGTCGGCGAGCACGGACACCGGGCCGGCGGCGGTCAGGTTCGAGATTCGGAGGCTCTCTCCAGGTGGAACGACGATCGGGCGAGCATGAAGAGAGTGGGGCGCCACGAATGTGATCGCCATCGCATCGAGCCCCCACATCATCACGGGCCCGCCGTTCGAGAGGTTGTAGGCGGTCGAGCCCGAGGGAGTCGAGCAGATCATCCCGTCGCATGGCTGGTCGGCAAGCGTTTCACCCCCGATCTCCCAGCCGAGCTCGATCATGCGGCCGGGTCTGGCACTGGTCGCGACGACGTCGTTCACCGCCGTGTGGATGTCGCCGGCGAGCCGAGCCTCGAGAGTACAGAGAGCCACGACGTCGAAATCCCCGCCGAAGACCCGCGGGAGCACGGACTCGAGCTCGTCGCCGGGGGCGCTCGTCAAGAATCCGACGCGCCCGAAGTTGAAGCCGAAGACCGGGGTGCCGGTGCCGAGCTTGGCGCGGAGAGCTCGGAGCATCGTTCCGTCGCCCCCGAGAGCGATCACGACGTCGGCATCGGATTCCGGCTCGACCAGCTCGATGCCTCGCTCGGCTGCGACCTGCTCGACGACCGAGGTGGCGGTCGAGTCGATCTCCGGACGTCCGTTCGTAACGACCGCCGCGCGATGGACGGCGCGAGGCGTGGAGCTCACTGTTTCAACTTGCGTCGACGACATAAAGGAAGGACTCTCGGTTTCCCTTCGGCCCCGGCAGGCCGGAGTCGACGACTCCGACGACTCGCCCGCCCCAGTCGGGCACCCGATGGGCGACGCCGTCCACGATCCGCTGCCGCAGCTCAGGGTCACGGATCACTCCGCCCTTGCCCACCTCTCCCGGCCCTGCTTCGAACTGCGGCTTCACGAGGACGAGCGCGCGCCAACCCGGAGCAGCGAGCGCGAGTGCAGGAGGGAGGGCCTTGTCGAGCCCGATGAACGACACGTCGCATGTGACGAAGGTGGGCGCAAACGGAAGCTGGTCAGCCCGGAGGCTTCGCACGTTTGTTCGCTCGAGGACGGTAACCCTGGGATCCTCCCGTAGCTTCGGATGCAGCTGCCCGTACCCGACGTCCACGGTGCAGACCCTTGCAGCACCGGTCTGGAGCAGACAGTCCGTGAAGCCCCCGGTCGAGGCGCCTACGTCGAGGCAGTCCTCGCCGGTGACATCAAGCTCGAAGTGCGCGAGGGCGTTCGCAAGCTTCTCGCCGCCCCTCGAAACGAATCGCGGCGGAGTGTCGACGGCAAGCTCGGCTGCCTCGTCTACGGGCGTGCCCGCCTTTCTGAAGCCAGGCACGCGGCCGGCGAGCACGAGCGCCTGCGCCTGGGAACGGCTCTCGGCCAGGCCGCGTTCGACGAGGACCACGTCGAGCCTCTTCTTCATGGAGGGAGCCTAGCTCCTTAGGCCCTTCTTTCCCTGATGGCCGATACGAGCTCGGCGAGAACGGCCGTGTCGCCTGGAAGCGCCTCGAGGGAGGCTCCGACGCGGGCCCGGGCCTCATCGGCCAGCCCACGCGCTCGCTCGAGCCCGTGGAGGGAGACGTATGTGACCTTCCCGGCGGCCTCGTCCTTCCCGGGTGTCTTTCCGAGCTCCTCAGCCGTCCCGGTCGCGTCGAGGATGTCGTCCACGATCTGGAAGAGAAGGCCGAGCTCCTTTCCGAATGCGCTCCACGGCGCTCGCTCGGCGACGGGCAAGCGAGCCACGGCAGTCGCAATCACCACCGAGGCCTCCAACAGCCGACCCGTCTTGAGCTCGTGAAGCGCGCGGAGCCCCTGGTCGTCGAGAGACCCGTCCGTGGTCACGTCCAGGTACTGACCGCCGATCATGCCGAGGGTCGCATTTGCGAGCTCGCGCGCGACGTCGGGCTCCGGATACCGCAGCGCCAGGCGAACCGCCTCCGCGAGCAGGGCGTCTCCCGCCAGGATCGCCACGTCCTCGCCGAAGCGGACGTGGGAGCTTGGTTGTCCCCGTCTCAGATCGTCGTCGTCAAGCGCGGGCAGGTCGTCGTGGACCAGGCTGAACGTATGCACGAGCTCGAGCGAGCACGCGGCCGGAAGCACTTCCTCCGGGTCACGCCCGAGGGCCTCGCCTGTCGCCAGGCAGAGCACCGGTCTGATGCGCTTGCCGCCACCGAGGAGCGAGTATCGGAGCGCGTCTTCGAGTCGGCCGAGCTCGGTAGTGAACGGAAGCTCGCCGAGGAACTGCTCGATCCGCCCGCGCAGCTCCTCAGGGGAGTGCATCAGGGCCTTCCCGCTTCGCCCGGTCGATCTCGGACTGGACCTGTTTCGCCAGCTCAGCCATGTCGGCAAGCCTCTCGACGGCGACTTCGGGATCCTCCGTCCCTTCGAGCTCGGCCAGGGTTGCCTCCAGGCGGGCGAGGAGCTCCTGCAGATGGACGACAGGCTCGGGCTCGCTCACGCCGCCTCTTTCGCAAGCTGCCCGAGAATCCCGTTGACGAGACGGCCCGCATCGGGCGAGGCGTACCGCTTGGCCAGGTGCACGGCTTCGTCGATCACGACCTCCCTCGGCGGATCCCCCCGATCCAGCTCGGTCAGAGCGATCCGGAGGATGTTCCGCTCGAGCGCGCCCAGCCGGTCCGCAGGCCAGCCCCTCGACGCCTCGGAGATGCGCCCGTCGAGTGTGCGGGCTTGCGAGCTAGTCGCTTCGGCCAGGTCTCTTGCAAACGGATCGACCTCCCCCTCGAAGAGCGATGCAAGCGGCTGTCCGGTCAGATCCCACTGATAGAGCAGGAAGAGCGCGGTTCGGCGTGCTTCGCGGCGGCCGCTCATGCCGGGCTGGGCCCGAGCGCAGAAAGAGAAGGCGCCGCGTTCCGGATGAATGCGGTCGTGTACTCCCCCCTCGCGAAGTCGTCGTTTTGCACGATGTCCAGAGCCAGGTCGCGCGTCGTCGCCACCCCTTCGAGCTCCAATTCTGACAGGGCTCGGCTCGCCCGGCCGAGCGCCGCCTGGCGATCCTCCGCCCACACGATCACCTTGGCCACGAGCGAGTCATAGAAGGGCGGGATCGCGTAGCCCTCGACGACGTGCGTGTCGACGCGCACTCCGGGACCGAGGGGCGGACGGAAGCGCGTCACGCGCCCGGGCGAAGGCATGAAATCACGGGAGGGATCCTCGGCGTTGATTCTGAACTCGAACGCATGCCCGCGGAGCTCCGCCCGTCCGGTCGCCCGAAGCCCCTCGCCCGCCGAGACCCGCAGCTGCTCCCGTGCCAAATCCACACCGGTCAGGACCTCCGTGACCGGATGCTCGACCTGCAACCTCGTATTCATCTCGATGAAGAAGAACCCCTCCTCCGTCAGGAGGAATTCGAGCGTGCCCGCGCCGCGGTAGCGAAGGGTCTCGCACGCGCGGCGGGCAGCGTCTTCCATGGCCTCGCGCAGCTCTGGCGAGACGGCCGGCGACGGCGCTTCCTCGATGAGCTTCTGATGACGCCGCTGGATTGAGCAGTCGCGCTCACCTAGCGTCAATACTCCGCCGTCGCCGTTTCCGAGGACCTGGATCTCGACGTGACGCGCATCGACGAGCGCGCGCTCCACGTAGAGGCCGCCGTCGCCGAAGTTCGCTTCCGCCTCCGCGGCGGCCGTTCGAAAGGAGCTCTCGAAGTCGTCGGCCGAGGCGACCAACCGCATTCCCTTGCCGCCACCTCCGGCAGAAGCCTTCAAGAGCAGGGGGAAGCCGACCTCGTCGGCGATGCCCCGAGCCTCGGCCAGCGTCGCCTCACCGTCGGAGCCGGGGACGAGCGGCAACCCGGCGGCACGCATCGCCTCCTTCGCCTGCACCTTGTCCCCCATGGCCTCGATCGTCTCCGGCCGAGGGCCAACGAAGACAAGGTCATTGTCTTCGCAGGCGCGGGCGAATTCGGCGTTCTCGGCCAGGAAGCCCCACCCGGGGTGGACGGCCTCGCAGCCGGTCGTAGTCGCCGCGGCCACGAGCGAAGGAATGTTCAGGTAGCTCAGCGCCGCAGGAGGTGGGCCGATTTGCACGGCCTGGTCGGCGAGCGAGACGTGGAGAGAGTTGCGGTCGGCGCTCGAGTAGACGGCGACCGCCTCGACGCCGAGCTCCCGGCACGCGCGGACAATCCGAACGGCAACCTCGCCGCGATTCGCGATCAGGACGCGCCGGAACACCGCGTCGCCTCCACACCGTGACGCGCGCGTGACGGTTCCGGCGCACCCGCGGCACCACCTCTGACATTCCCCCAGCTAGGCTCGACGCAGGGGGGGAGTAACTCGGGGGTCCCCCGGGGGAGAGAGAGAACCATCTAGAGCGCGTCGAGCGGCCGGCCGTTCAGCGGCTCGAGCTCGAAGAGGAGATCGCCGTACTGCACGGGATGCTCGTTCTCGACGCAAATGCGCCGTACGCGCCCGTCGTGGTCGGCC
>DATHAG010000188.1:0-3950 GCA_035296825.1 Gaiellaceae bacterium
GTTCAGCCGAAGCTTGAGCCACCAGCCACCGCGGTCGTGGACTAGTGACCAGCGGAGCCCTGCCGGCGTGACGTCGTGGCCGGAGGCATCGAGGATCGCGACCGGGCGGATGTTGATTGCGGCCTGGCCACCGAGACCGACGAACCTGACGCCCCCGCTCTCTTCGAGCCGGGGCTGCAGGCCCGGCGCGTCCAGACGCCAACGCCAGGTTCGAACGCCCTGGTGGCGGACGACCGTGAGGTAGAGCTCGGTCTTGTCCGGCTGGACGGTGATCGTCTCGTGCCCGAAGGGGGTCCGTCGGGTAGCACCGTTCTCGAACGCGCTCCACCCGGCCGTTCCGGCCCCCTCGCCGGTCACCGAGACCGAGGCGCCGGCCCGGTGGACCGTGTAGCCGGCCGGGTCTACGTCAACCTGGACGCCGGGTGCGGGCTTGTGCACCGTCGCGTCCGTCTCTCCTTGCGGGGAGCCAAGCGCGCTGGTCAGGAACTCGGGGATGCTGGCGACCCGCTCCGACGATCCGGTTAGCTGAAGTGTTGCGAAGAATGTCGTCGCGATGAGAGCGAGCAGAACGATGACGCTTTCCGACGTCGGCGACCATGCAGAGGCCAGGCGGCCGGCCGGAGCCGGGCGCCTTCCTGTGGGCCGCAGTCTTGGGGAATTGGTCATGTACCTCCTCGCACGGGCTTTTCGCGCGCGATAAAGGCGTGATCGGTGTTTCCGCTCCGGCCCTGGAACGAAATACAGCTTGAAAGTCATATAAACGGGCCGAAGATCCCCCGATTGAGTGACGGGCGTCTGCACATTCCGGGTGATCGCGCATACCGGGTCTGTCTTTTTTCCGTCGCGCTAATGCGGTCTCGCAACCGAGTGACTCAACCTCAAGTTGACGGTTAGATATAGCTATTCGGGCGGGTGGAAGACGTGCGTACAATCCCGCCCATGGCGACGACCGAGGACCGTCGGCGGGAGGATGCGACCGCTGAGTGGCGGCGCGAGCTCTACGACGAGAAGCCTGAGCGAAAAGCGCTGTTCTCGACGATGTCAGGCGTCAATGTGGACCCGCTCTACACGCCCGACAACGTCGAGATCGACTACGACCGAGACCTCGGCTTTCCCGGCGTTTTTCCGTACACGCGGGGGGTCTATCCGTCGATGTACCGCGGCCGTCTTTGGACGATGCGCCAGTTCGCCGGTTTCGGCATGGCCGAGGAAACAAACGCCCGCTTCAGGTACCTCCTCGACCACGGACAGACAGGGCTGTCGACGGCGTTCGACATGCCGACGCTCATGGGCTACGACTCCGACCATGCGAAGTCGCTCGGAGAGGTCGGCCGCGAGGGCGTCGCCGTCGACTCACTGGAGGACATGGAGCTCCTCTTCGACGCCATTCCGCTCGACAAGGTCTCCACCTCGATGACCATCAACGGGCCGGCCGCGATGCTCCTCGGCTTCTACGTCTGCGTCGCGGACGAGCAGGGCGTGCCGCACGATCGCCTTCGCGGGACGATCCAGACGGACATCCTCAAGGAGTACATCGCACAGAAGGAGTGGATCTTCCCTCCCGAGCCGTCGATGCGCCTCTGCGTCGACATGATCGAGTTCTGCGCCCGCGAGGTGCCTCAGTGGCACCCGGTCTCCATCTCCGGCTATCACATCCGCGAGGCCGGCTCGTCCGCCGCCCAGGAGCTCGCCTTCACGCTCGCCGACGGGTTTGCCTACGTGGAGGCGGCGATGGAGCGGGGCCTGGATGTGGACGACTTCGCCCCGCGCCTCTCCTTCTTCTTCAACGCCCACATCGACTTCTTCGAGGAGGTCGCGAAGTACCGCGCCGCCCGCCGAATCTGGGCGCGCGAGCTCCGCGACCGTTACGGGGCAAAGAACCCTCGCTCGTGGCTGCTGCGCTTCCACGCGCAGACCGCGGGAGTCTCACTGACGGCGCAGCAGCCCCAGGTGAACATCGTCCGCACTGCCCTCGAGGCTCTCGCGGCGGTCATGGGAGGCTGCCAGTCCCTCCACACGAACTCTTTCGACGAGGCCCTTGCCCTGCCGACCGAGCACGCGGTGAAGATTGCGCTACGTACGCAACAGGTCATCGCGCACGAGACGGGAGTGGCGAGCTCGATCGATCCGCTCGGCGGCTCCTACTTCGTCGAGGAGCTGACGAACCGACTCGAGCACGAGGCCCTCGACTACTTCGACCGCATCCGGGAGCTCGGCGGCGTCATCCCGGCCATCAAGGAGAACTTCTTCCAGCGGGAGATCGCGGAGGCGTCGTTCCGGTTTCAGCGCGAGGTGGAGGCCGGGGAGCGGGTCATCGTGGGCGTCAACCGCTACGAGGACGCGGGCGAGGAGGACATTGACATCCTCCACATCGACCCTGCGCTCGAGCAGAGGCAGATCGACCGCGTCACCGCACTCCGGGCGCGGCGTGAGAGCAGCGCAGCCGAGGAGGCGCTCGCTCGGCTCAAGCGCGACGCCGCGCGTGACGATGTCAACCTCATGCCGGCGATCATCGAGGCCTCGAAGGCCTACGTCACGATGGGCGAGATGTGCGACGCCCTCCGAGAGGTGTGGGGCACATGGCGCGAGACCCCGGTCTTCTGACGGGGTCTGAGTTGGCGGCTACCCGCACTGAAGGACTGTCGACTGCCACGCACGAGCAGCTAGCGCGGTCCGCCGGCGCCGTGGTCGAGATCAACGGGCTCGGACGGCGGTTTGGCGATCACGAAGTCGTAGGCTCCCTCGACCTGTCACTCGCGCCCGGGGAGCGCGCTGCCTTCTGGGGACCGAACGGCTCGGGCAAGAGCACGGTGCTCCGTTGCATCGCGGGCACGCTCTATCCCTCGCGCGGCCGGGTCCTCGTGAACGGTTTTTTGGCCGGCACCCTCGAAGCACGCCGCGCAGTGGGCGCCTCCCTGGCGCAGGAGCGGTCCTTCTACCTTCGGTTGACCGGGCACGTGAACCTGCTCTTCTTCGCCCGTCTGCACTCCGCTTCCGAGCGAGAAGCACGGCGTCGGGTCGGCGCGATCGAGGCGGAGCTGGAGCTCGAAGACATCGCCGCCGAGCGCGTCGACCGCTGCTCGACCGGCATGGTGCAGCAGCTCGGTTTTGCCCGGGCTCTCCTCGGCAATCCCGCCGTGGTCTTGCTCGACGAGCCCACGCGCTCGCTCGACGAGGACGCCCGCGGCCGTCTTTGGGCCGCGCTCGAACGCCGTCCTGCGACCGCCACGTTGATTGCGACGCATTTGAAGGAGGACCTCGACCGTTGTGACCGGCGCGTCGTATTTCCCTGCTAGGCGAACGTCGCCACGGGCGATGCTTGCGCTCGCTCGTCGCGACTACGCGATGGTACGGACCTATCGGCTCGGGTTCGTGCTCGACTTCGCGTTCGGCTTTGCCAACCTCGTCGTCTTCTACTTCATCTCACGCACGGTCCAGGGGGTCGAGGACCTCGACCGGCTCGGAGGCGCCCCGTCGTACTTCGCGTTCGTGGCCGTCGGTATTGCGCTCTCCGCTGTGATCACTGCGGCCAGTGCGGGTCTCGCCCAGCGGCTTCGGGAGGAGCAGTTGAGCGGCACGCTGGAGATGCTCGTCGTCCAACCGATCAGGTTGTCTGAGCTCGCCGGCGGGCTCGCTGCATATCCGTTCCTCTTCGCGATGTTTCGGGCCGCGTTCTATATTCTTGTCGGCGGAGGTCTCCTGGGTCTCAGCTTCCGCGAGACGAGCTGGATCGGCTTCCTCGTCGTACTCCTGACGTCCGCGGCCGCCTTCTCGGGACTCGGCATCTTGCTCGGCGCACTCATTCTGGTCGTCAAGCGGGGGACGGCGCTCGTCGGGCTCTTGATCTTCGTTCTCGGCGCCCTGAGCGGCGCCTTCTTCCCACTCTCCGTGCTTCCGGATTGGCTCGAGACGATCGGCCGGCTCCTGCCGACGAGCTACGCCTTCTCGGG